>NZ_QUJR01000007.1:0-200722 GCF_003480945.1 Butyricicoccus sp. AM27-36 | reverse complement strand
CGCTCGTCTCTGAGAGACAGCTTTAATAGAATACCAAATCCCAGAGCATTTGTCAAATACTTTTTTCGTTTTTTGCAAAAAATTTTGCTGCAAACGAAAAACGGCGGCTCACGCCGTCGTTTTCTCTTTCTCCCGATGTTCGGACAAAATCAGACCGCCGAGCGCCAAAACCGTGCCCAGCCACATGATCGGCGTCATGGTTTCGTGCAGAATCAACGCTGAGCTTACTATTGTAATAACCGGCGTTGCATAAATGTACACGCTGGTTTTCACCGGACCGAGCAGGAAAACCGCGCGATTCCACGTCACAAAGCACGTTGCAGACGCACAAAGGCCCAGAAACAGCAGATTTGCCAGATGAACCGGCTGCGTCCACACGCTCAAACCGGACGGAAACCCTTCAATCACCGCAGGAACGAGCAAAAACAGCAAGCCGTATCCAAAAATGCGGCAGGTGAGCGGAATGGTACGGTAGCCCATGTGACCAAGCTGGCGCACGAGCACCGAGTACACACCCCAGACCAGAGCCGCGCCTACGCCGAGCAGTGCGCCAACCGGGCTGAAATGCAACTCGCTGACGCCCGCAAGCGACACGAGTGCGACACCCCCCATCGCACAAACGAAGCCGAAAAAGAACCATTTGCTGAGTTTTTCGTGCAGCACCGCCGCTGCGAGCAGTGCGGTAAACAGCGGCGCTGCCGCTACGATAACGCCGACCAGTGACGCAGAGATGTACGTCAGCGCGATATTTTCCATCAAAAAATAAAGCGTAACGCCCGAAAGACCGGCCAGCGCAAACAATCCCTCATGCCACCTTTTCTGCGGACGCATGAGGCCCTTGCCCACGATGAGCAGCGCCAGAAAGCCGAGCGTAAACCGCGCCACCATAATCTCCAGCGGCGTGAAGGCGCGCAGCAGTACTTTCGTTGAGACAAACGTCGTACCCCAGACAAGCACGCTGAACGCGCCGAACAAATGCCCCTGTATTCTGTGTTTTTCCTGCATGGTATTCTCCTTTTCAGTGAAAACGGGCGGTTACGGCTTGACCCAGTTCTCCTGTCCTGCGAATGCGTTATACGGTGCCGGATTGAAATGATTGATCAGACCGCTTCTGAGCACAACCTGCTGCCGCTCAAATGCCAGCGGAATGAGCGGCATTTCGTTCAGAAATGTCGTGTACAGACCCTCCGTATTCTCGCCGCTGCGGTACGCCGTGATGGCATTGCTCATGTCCTCACTCGAGTACGCTCCATAGTTCAGTCCGCCCTGTGGAGACAGCAGCGGGCGCAGATCGAAGTCCGGCGTCAGCTGGGTTTCGCCGTAGTACGCGTCGAACGAGCCGCTCTGCAGCATGGAAACATAGGTATCATACGGCTCCTCATCCACCGTGACATTGACGCCGTTCAGCGAATTCCACGAAGCCGCAACCTGTTTTGCCGCCGCTACCTTAAACGCATTGTCCGAGTTGACGAGCAGGCGGAACGAAAGCTGCACGGTCGCCGCATCCGTCACTATCGTATCGGTTACTGCGGTATCGGTCGAGCCGGAACCGTCCGTAGAATCGGTCGAATCGCCGGAGTCCGTATTTTCATTGTCCAAAAGCACAACTTCCCCGTCCGAAACCGTCGAATCGATCCGGCTTTTCGGCGTGCGCACGGTCAGAAAATCCACCTCGTAATCGGTATCGCTTGCCCGGCCGCTCGTATAATAGATAAAGTCGCCGTCCTCGTCGTAGTAGCCGTCCTCCTCGGAAGAGTCCGAAGAAGTGTCCGAAGAAGTGTCCGAATCATCATCGGAATTGTCCGTAGAATCCGAATCTCCGTCCGAAGAATCGGTATTGCCGTCGCTGCCGCCTGCCGAAGCCGCACCTTCCTGTGCCGCCTCGCGCAGCAGCTGTGCCGCAGTCATCAAATCCGCCGACAGGCTGTACGACACGCCGGTGTCCGCCGGCTGCGGATTGATCGGCAGCACCGCCGGATCGGCATAATCCTGCAGCTGGGTTGCACACAGACCCTGACGGCTGATCGCCATAGAAAGCGCCTGCCGCACTTTTGCATTCGTGAACTGGCTGTTATTGTAATTCAAACCGATATAATGCAGCATAGCACTGCTCACCGGAACGGTATCGACCTCGCCGGTGAATGCAATATTCTGGTCATCCGGCGCAATACGGGCGCTGCGCATGATGGATACATCGCCGGTGCGGAAGCTGGTGTCCGCCGCATCCGCGCGCGTCATTTTGACCAGCGTAATGTGCCGAATGGTGCCGAGAAAGCCGCCGTGCCAGTTCTCGTTGGCCTCCAGCGTCCATGCGGCGCCGTTCTGAACCGGCTTGTACGGTCCGGTGCCCTCTGCGAACTCTCCTTCGTCCGTCGTACCCGCCCGATAGATTGGAATATCCAGCAGTTTCGGGAAGTTGACGTTCGGCGACGCAAGCGTAATACGAATCATGCGCTTTGTCACCACTTCGATTGAGGAAACCTCGGTCAGTCGGTTGTGATACGGCGAACTTTCGTTTTCCAGCACAGTCTTGAGACTTTCGGCAACATCACTTGCCGTCAGCTCCGCACCCGACCAGAACTTGATGCCTTTTTTAATCGTAAAGCTGAACGTGGTTCCGTCGCTCGTATAGTCCTCGCACAGCTCGTTTTCGAGTGTAAAATCGCTTTTTATCTCAAAAAGTCCCTCGTAAAGCGCCTCACGCAGCATGCTGTTGACCTCGGTGCCGTCCATGACCGGATTGAGCGTTGTGCCCGAGCGATACCACGCCAGACCGAAATACGCGTCCGACACATCTACGTTGTCTACCGGTGCGCCGTCGCCGTCGTTTCCCTGTCCAAATGGGAACGTGCAGCCGCTGAGCACGACCAAAGCCGCCATTGTCAGCGCCAGCGCACGTTTTTTCCAACTTTTCATTGTATTGATCCTTTCGCTTACAGACAGATCATGCCGCCCTGCACGCCGCGCACGCCGTGCGTTACGCGGTGCGACCAGAACTCATCCGAATGACACATGGTGCAGATGCCGCTGTCGATCACATTTTCCGCCGAAAGTCCGGCATCCTGCAGCAGCTTTACACCAATGCCCTGCAGGTCCACATGGAATTTCGGACCTTTCTCCATGATGAACGGATGCACCTGTGCACCGAGCAGCTCTTCCATCGCTTCCGGCACATCCGCATCGGTCTCGAAGCACTCCTGCCGGATGGACGGACCGAGCACCGCAACAAGGCTTTCTCGCTTGGTGCCGAGCTGCTCCGCCATGACGTCCACGGTTTTCGGCAGAATGCCTGCCGCCATGCCGCGCCAGCCGGAATGACACACGCCTGCGGTATGCGTCGCCGGATCATATAATAAGGTGACAACGCAGTCCGCGTAAAAGCCGATGATGGGCGTATCCGGCAGCGCGGTCACGATCGCGTCCGACTGCCATTCCATCGGGCGATGCAGACCCATGCCGACTTTGTCCTCGGTCACAACCGACACCTGCGTGTCGTGGATCTGCTTGGTGAGCGTCATGCGCGTCTCATCCACGCCGAGCGCCTCGCCCAGCAGGCGATAGTTTTCGCGTACATTCTCCAACTCGTCACCGCGGTTGAAGCCTAAATTCAGGCTTTCGCACGCGCCTGTGCTCACACCGCCGAATTTGGTGGTGAAGGCATGCCGCACCGGAATCCGTCGGCAGGTATAATATACGAAAGAACCGCGCTGTACGCGGCACATAGACTCGTTCATAGTCGTTCCTCCTCGTCTCTTCCATGAGGGAATACAGAATTATTATAGCAAATCGCCCTGCTGTTCACAAGAGCGCACACCGACCGTTTTCAAAAAACACCAAAAACCGCGTATGTCAGCTTGTCTTTTTCTTGACAGTTTGACGAATAGGCTTTACAATTAAACATAGTATAATACCTGCTGTAACAGAGCCGGTGCCAATGGTGAGCACGGCTTTTTTCAAAGGCATTATCTGATTGAACCGATAGCTTTATTTCTATCGGAACCGCATTTTTCTTTTGACAGCGCAAAACTCTGATTTTTTCGAGCGAAGCTTCGCTTTTTCGGCGTATTCCGCCTTTATTCTTCGTGCAGTGCTCATGCGTGCTGCGCGTGTTTCACCGTGGAATCAGCTTGTTTTCTGCCGAACCGTCGCTCTATTGAGAAACAGCACCGCAGATCTGCGGTATTGTCTTGGTTTTGTGCCGTCTCCCAAAATTCGTAAATAGGAGGACACACCAACAGACATGAGCAACATCATCATACCGATCATCACCGGTATCGTGTGTCTCGCAGTAGGCGTAATCATCGGATTCCTGTATCGCAAGAGCGTTGCGGAAAAAGAGATCGGCTCTGCCGAGACCGAGGCCACCCGCATCATCAACGAAGCGATCAAGGCCGGCGAAACCAAAAAACGCGAATCCATACTCGAGGCAAAGGACGAAATCCACAAGCAGCGCGTCGAAGCCGACCGCGAGCTGAAGGAACGCCGCAACGAAACCCAGCAGCTTGAGCGCCGCCTGATTCAGCGCGAGGAAGCACTGGACAAGAAGAGCGATATGCTCGACCGCAAGAATGATGACCTTAGCCGCCAGCTGGACGCAAGCCAGAAGGAAAAGGAAGAACTCGAGCGCATCAAGCTCGAGCAGGTAGAAAAGCTGGAGCAGATTGCCAGCATGACCCGTGACGAAGCACGCGATATGCTCGTCCAGTCCATTGAAAACGAAGCAACCCACGATGCAGCCGTCAAGCTGCGCGAGATCAATCAGCGCCTGAAGGACGAGAGTGAGCAGACTGCCCGTGAGATCATCTCGACCGCAATCCAGCGCTGTGCCGCCGATCAGGTATCCGAGGCGACCGTTTCGGTTGTTCCGCTGCCGAACGACGAGATGAAGGGCCGCATTATCGGCCGAGAGGGCCGCAACATCCGCACGCTGGAAACCCTTACCGGCGTAGACCTCATCATCGACGATACGCCCGAAGCTATCACCCTGTCCTCGTTCGATCCGGTCCGCCGTGAAATCGCACGTCTGGCCCTCGAAAAGCTGATCGTTGACGGTCGTATCCATCCGGCTCGCATTGAGGAAATGGTTGACAAGGCTCGCCGTGAGGTGGAGCAGATCATCAAGAGCGAAGGCGAGCGCGCTACCTTCGAAACCGGCATTCACGGCATTCACCCCGAGCTGGTCAAGATTCTCGGCCGCCTGCGCTACCGCACCAGTTATGGTCAGAACGTCCTGCAGCACTCCATCGAGGTGGCACACATTGCCGGCATGATGGCCAGCGAACTCGGTCTCGATCCGGTTCCGGCACGCCGTGCAGGTCTGCTGCATGATATCGGCAAGGCCATCGACCACGAGGTTGAAGGCAGCCACGTTCAGATTGGCGTAGACCTTGCCAAGAAGTACAAGGAATCCCAGCCGATCATCCATGCCATCGAGGCACACCACGGCGATGTAGAGGCTAAGACCATCGTAGCATGTCTGGTTCAGGCAGCCGATGCCATCTCCGCTGCACGTCCGGGCGCTCGCCGCGAGAACCTGGAGAACTATATCAAGCGTCTGGAGAAGCTCGAGAGCATCGCCAACGAGACGCCCGGTGTTTCCGGTTCGTTTGCCATTCAGGCAGGCCGCGAGATTCGCATTATCGTCAATCCGGAGAAGGTTTCGGACGACAAGATGGTGCTTCTCGCCCGCGAAATCGCCAAGAAGATCGAGAACGAGCTGGATTATCCCGGCCAGATCAAGGTCAACATGGTACGCGAAACGCGTGCGATCGACTACGCAAAGTAAGCAAAATCATACCCCGCAAGAGAATCTCTTGCGGGGTATGATTTTGCCCTTTTTCAGCTTTTAATCTTTATTGCAGACGATGAACCGCACACCGCCCTTTATATTTTCCGCCTTGCAGGTCAGGCCGTGCAGAGCGAGTATTTTCTGCAGAATGGCCAGTCCCAGTCCGTGTCCGCCTGCGCGGTCGCGTGCCTTATCGCCGCGATAGAACATCTCGAACAGGCGCGGCAGCTCAGTTTCCGGAATGGGCTCACAGTCGTTCTCGACGGTCAGCAGATGATTGCGGCTGTTCGTCAGCCGAATGGACACGCGCCCGTTTTCCGGCGAATACTTGGCGGCATTCTCGAGCAGGCAGCCGACGGCACGCCGCAGCAGCGTTTCGTCGCCGCGGATACGCACTCCGTCCGCAATATCGGCGGTCAGGCGGCGTTTTTCGAACAGCGGCGCGTACTCGGTCAGTACATCGCGCACCAGCGCGGTCAGATTGAGCGTTTTGCGGTTTTTCAGCTCGTCCGTGCGGTCCAGACGGGTGTAATCCAGCATTTCGCGCACAAGGCCGTTCATCCGCGCCGTTTCCTGCTCGATGGCGGCAAGGTAGCGCGCGTTTTCCTCGGGCGAAATGTCCTGCGCGATGGCCTCGGCGTACCCTCCGATGAGCGCAAGCGGCGTTTTCAGGTCGTGGCTTGCCGCCGACACGAACTGCTGTCGTTTGTCCTCAAGATCGCGCTCACTGTCCCAGCGGGTGTGCAGAGTCGCCGCCATTTCGCTCAGCGCACGGTTGAGTTCACCGATTTCGTCTCCGCGTTTCAGGTCGGGTTTGAATTCGTCGAATGCAAGGTTTGCAACCAGATTTGCTTCTCGCGCCGTGTCAACCAGTGGGTCAGCGACCATGCGGCGCACGATTTTATAGAAAATAAACAGGAAAATCAGATACAATGCAATCGTGATGAACGGCATACCCCAAAAGAGATCCTCATATGCAGCTTCCTTGTCAATCGGCGCAGTGGCCATGACCATTCCATGTCCATATCCGATCGTGCTGGACAGGGACAAAAAGATAGTAAAATATCCCCCTGTATGATCCACTTTCACATTTTCTCCGTTTATGCACCGCAGTTTGGTTTCCAGATACTTTTTTTCCGCAAAGTATACTTCCATATTCGAATCCTTGTCAAAGCACCACTGCGGCATTTCTTCCCATTGACCGACCTCTTCAACCGGTGTCTGTGCCGTCCATTCATAATCATACGCACCTACGCAGATTCGGTTCGGAATATATATCGTATGACCATTGTTTTCGATTTTTTTGCCATATATCATTGCAATGTATCCCACGTCATCTGAAAAGCCTTTTTTCGGCCCGTATACCTCACGCATCTCACGAATATCCTGCTCGGCAAAATTGCTGATGTCAATATCGGCATCGGCATTCTTACCATACAGCAGCAGCGGCGAACGCATCGTGACCCAGTTTTCCTGTCCATCATAATACTGCACGACATACGCTTTTTCACTATCCCAGATGGAATATGCCAAATCACAACGCATTTTATCGTATTCCGGCGTATTGGCCGACGGCATATCATCAGGGTCATACCCTTTTTCTACCAACGTGTGTTCAACACGCCAGCAAATATCGTTAACTTCCATACCTGCCCTGTACGCTGCGACAACCTGTGCGTTTTCAATCAATTTGAATGTCCACAGTCCAACAAACACCGCCAGAATCACTGCCACAACCGCGGTCAGCCTTGCCGCGATGCCGATTTTACGAATCCGCTTTTTCATGTCGATCCCCCCAATCGGTAGCCCTTGCCGTACACCGCACGGATATGCTGCGAGGCTGTTCCAAGCGCCTTACGCAGACTGGCAATGTGCCGGTCGATCATGCGCTCGTCACCGTCGAAATCCGTGCCCCATACCCGCTCGATGAGCAGGTCGCGCGACACCGTGCGTCCCTGTTCGCGCAGCAGCAGCTCGAGTATCTTCGCCTCCTTGGGACGCAGATTCACCGGGTTTCCGTCCACCGTTACCATGCCCGAGGCCGTATCCATCAGGATATTCGCGTAGCCGAGCTCACTCGCGCCCAGCCGCAGCCCGCGGGCCCGCCGCATGAGCGCCTGCGCCTTTGCCACCAGCACCGGAAACGAAAACGGTTTTGTGATGTAATCGTCCGCGCCCGCGCGGAACCCTGCCAGTGTATCGCCTTCCTGCCCGAGCGCCGTGACGAAAATAACCGGAACGTCGCTCTCCCGCCGCACCGCTTCGCAGACCTCCAGCCCGTTCAGATGCGGCATCATCACATCCAGTACCAGCAGGTCGAACGGCTGCGCCTGTGCCAGCACGAGCGCCTGTTCGCCGTCATACGCCGGTGTCACCGCCACGCCTGCCGCCCGAAAGAAATCCTGCATCAGCGCGGATAACGCCTTGTCATCCTCTGCTAAAAGAATGTGTCCTGCCATGGGAGTGCCCCCTCTCTATCTGTCATTGGTCTATCCTTTTCCTGTATTTAGTATAGCATAGAATTGTCCATTCTTTATCCAATGAAAAAAGCCTTTCCGAAATTTTTTCGGAAAGGCTTTTGTGTAGTTCGATTTAGACAGCAATTTTATGCCTGCGGTGGAATACAGCCGACACCATCCAGAATAAAGTGCGGACGGTACGCATAATTCTCTACATCCTTGCGGGTGGTACAGCCGGAGAGCACCAGAACGGTGTCCAGACCGGTTTCAATGCCGGCAACAATATCGGTATCCATGCGGTCGCCGATCATAGCCGCCTCGTGCGAGTGCACGCCCAGCAGACGCAGACCGGTACGCATCATCAGCGGGTTCGGCTTGCCAACATAGTACGCGGTCTTGCCGGTGGCCAGCTCAATCGGAGAAACCAGTGCGCGGCATGCCGGAATAATGCCCTGCTCGGACGGGCCGGTCAAATCGGAGTTGGTGGCAATCAGGCGCGCGCCCTTGTTGATCAGATCAACGGCCTTGAGAATGGTCTGATAGTTGTAGGTGTTGGTCTCGCCCGCAATAACGTAATCCGGGTCCACGTCGTTCATCACGATGCCTGCCTCGTACAGCGCACCGACCAGACCGGGCGCGCCGATCACATACGCGGATGCGTGCGGCTTCTGGCTGGCGATAAACTTTGCCGTAGCCAGAGCAGAGGTGTAGAAATGCTCCTCACCGATCTCCAGACCCATGCGGGCCAGCTTCTGCTGCAGCTCAAGCGGCGAACGCTCGGAGGAGTTGGTCAGGAAAAGGAAGCTCTTGTTTTCACGCTGCAGCCAGTCTACAAATTCAGGTACACCGGGCAGCAGACGGTTGCCGTGATAGATAACACCGTCCATATCGCAAATGAAGCCCTTCTTGTCGCGAAGCAGCTCTAATTCTTCGTTCATTATGCTGATCTCCTTTCGGTAGGCGACCCATGCTGAAACAGCATAGCCGGAAATCTTTTTGTCCATTCTTATTATGCGTAAAATTTCCGCGAACGTCAAGAGCCAACCGAGGAAAAAATGTTAAATCCTCGTAAAGAGCTGAAAAGAGAGCGGAGAGCGAGGAGTGGAGAGTGAAGATTTTCTTCTCCGGGCGCATACCAAGGGACACAGGCGGCTCTGCCGCCGTGTCCCGCCGCGCGAGATTTCAGCACCCGTTTCACCGTCAGACCGCACAGCGCGTGAAATGGAGCGCCTCCGACGCGACAAAAATGGCCCGGCTCCGCCGGGTCATTTTTAACAAACACGAAAACGCCCCGAAAACCGGAAAGTTTTCGGGGTATTTTCGTGCAATAAGTGTTCCCGCCCTGCCCGCAAAGCGGGCACGCGCGGCGACACCGTTCCTCGTTCCAAAGGGCACAGTCCTTTGGAACGAAGCCGAGAGCCTTACGGCTCGAGGCGGTTCATATCACGCGGGAACATAGAAGCCTCGCGGATGTTGTTCAGCCCCAGCAGCTGCATGGTCAGGCGCTCCAGACCAATGCCCAGACCGCCGTGCGGCGGCATGCCGTACTTGTGCAGCATGGTGAAGGACTCAAACAGCTCGGCGTTCATCTTGCGAGCCTCCAGCTTGTCCATCTGCTCCTGATAATCGTGGATACGCTGACCGCCGGTGGTGATCTCCAGACCGCGGAACAGCAGGTCAAACGACAGCGCCAGCTTCGGGTCCTCCGGATCATCCTTCGCGTAGAACGGACGCTTTGCAGACGGGAAGTGAGTTACGAATACGAAATCAGAGTCGTGCTCCTCCTTTGCCCACTGGCACAGCAGCACTTCTTCGTCCGGGTTGAGGTCGTAGCGGTTCTTGGACTTGTGACCGTACTTCTCCTCCATGATCTGCTTGGCCTCGTGGAAGCGGATGGTCGGGATTTCCTTAATCTCCGGAACCTCGGCGTTCAGCATGGCGAGTTCCTCAGCGCAGTGCTCCTTAACGTAAGCCATAACAGACTTGAGCATGCCGGTCTCCATTGCCATTACATCGTACATGGAATCAATGTAGGCCATCTCGAAGTCCAGACCCATGTACTCGTTCAGGTGACGAGAGGTGTTGTGACGCTCTGCACGGTAAACCGAGCCGATCTCGTATACACGGCCGAATGCACCGGCGAGGTACTGCTTGTGGAACTGCGGGGACTGTGCCAGATAAGCCGGGGTGCCGAAGTAATCCAGCTTGAACAGGTTTGCGCCGCCCTCAGCGCCTGCAACTACGATCTTCGGGGTGTGGATGTGGGTAAAGCCCTGCGACTGCATGTACTGTGCAAAGCCGTCAGCGATCGCACCCTGTACGCGGAAGATCGCCTGCTTGCGCGGATGACGCAGCGTGATCGGGCGCAGCGGCAGATCAACATCGAGGGACAGACCCATATACTTCTTGCCGAGCGGTACCGGCAGCTGGTCGTACGGCTTGCCGAGGATGGACAGTGCGCTCAGAACGACCTCAACACCATGCTCTGCACGCGGCTCCTCACGAACGGTACCGGTAACCTCAAGTACCATTGCGTCCTTGATGTCCGAACGCTTGATGCCGCCGATCTCGTCACCCTGGAAGGTGCACTGGATCAGACCGCGCTCAACGCGCATTACAACAAAAGAAAAGTCAGACATATCGCGTACACGGTGAACCGTGCCGCGGAACGTGACCTCGCTGCCGACTGCTTCGCAGACGCGCTTTACGGTGTCAACGTACTGACCCGCTTCATGAATCATTTCCATAATATTACGCCTCTCTGTTTACAATTTTCAGATAGAGTTATTGTAGCATGGATTTAATGCCGTGACAAGGTTTTACCAGTGAAATCCACGCTGTTTCGACAATTTTTCTTATCGTTTCAGCCGGCGGAGCACCGCCTGTACTTCCTCGCGGCCCTCACCGCTGACGATAATGCACACTGCATAAACGCCCGCACCGACCACGACAGCCGCGCCAAGGCGAATGAGATTGCCGACCGGCAGCAGCGTGCATGCAAAGGCCGCCACACCGCACAGCAGAGCCGAAACGATGATGCGCACCAGGCTGACCGGTGCCACGCGGAACAGAAACCGGCTGCGCACGCGCACGCAGGTGATGATAAAATAGGACGCAAATGCGACCACCGAACCGAGCGCACCGCCGGTAAATCCAAGCGTTTTGAGCAGAATGACACTCGAAACCACCTTGATAACCGCTGCAATCGCACTGTTCTGCAGAACGTGTACGGTGGACTGCTCCAGCTCATACGCCTTGTTGGCGTATTCGGTCAGGCCCATGAACAGCATGGCCAGCGCGGTATACGCGATGACCGGCGCACCGGCGGCGTACTTCGCGGGGAACAGGAACCGGCTGAGCGGCAGCGCGACCGCCGTCAGACCTGCAACCGCAGGCACGGCGATCAGCAGATACAGCCGCACGCCCTGATCGAGCAACGGCTTTGCCGCAGCTTTGCCGCCCTCACGCCAGCCGCGCAGCACGGCAGGATACACGCCGCGCATAATGCCGACCGAGATCATCGTGAACAGACCGCTCGCGATCGAGTTGTTATTCGAATAGTATGCGTACAGAATGTTGCCGTAAAAGCCGACAACGAGGTATTTGTCGATCTGGTTGAGCAACGCCACCGAAATGGAAACGCCCATCAGCGGTACGCCGTATTTGAGGAACCTGTTCAGCAGCGGCTTGGAGAAATATTTCAGCCGCACAACAACCGGCAGGCTAAGCGCAAACACCGCACCGATGGTGGCTACACCGTCCGCAATGGTATTGGCAAAGATAGCCGGGAACGGCGACGGATAATTCGACTTGCCGCCGACAAGCGCGAATGCAACCGCGAGCTTGAGCACCGCCGAGGTCAGCGACCACAGGATGGACGCTTTGACGCGGCCGAGCTGAATCAGCGCCGCATTGAGCACCTGAAACGCCGTGTAGGTGCAGAACATCAGCGCGCCGCCCAGATAGACCGGACTCTGCGTCACAGCCGCCGTAATGCAGCAGCCGATGGCAACAAGCACGCACAATCCCACATAGATGGTAGAAACCGTGGAGAACAGGCCGCGTCCTTCATCGGCGCGGTACTCCTCACCGACATAGCGGGTGGCGGAATTCGCCATCCAACCCGCAAGGATGAGGTACAGCAGCTGTATCGTGGTGTTGGTCAGGTTGAATGCACTGACCGCACCCTCCACAAAGATGTGAGAATACAGCGAGGAACACCCGATGACGAGCAGTCCCTCGACCACCTTGGCCGGCAGGAACAGCATGGCATCGCGCGTCATGGTATTTTTAGAGGACAAAAGAAAAACCCTCACTTTCCGTCAGATAAAATCAGTATACCATGTTCTGAGCAAAAAAACAAACTTCGTTTGCCAAAATACTGCCGAAAAAGACGACATTTACCGCGTCCGAGTTTTGCAATCCCCCTGTTTTCATGGTATACTGATTATACTTGTCAAGTGGAGGTATTTGACTTTGCGAATCATGCATGTAATGGGCGGCGGCGATGTAGGCGGCGCCAAGACCCAGATTATGAATACCGTGACCGGACTCAACCGCAATAACGATGTGATGCTCATCTCGTTCCGCGCAGGTCCGTTTGCGGATGAAGCGCGCGAACGCGGCATTGATGTGCGCGTGATCGAGCGGCACAACCCATTCCGCGCGGCACGAACCATGCGCGACCTGGTAGATGCGTTCAAACCCGATATAATTCACTGCCACGGCGGCCGTGCCAACCTGATGGGAGCCATGGTGCGCCGCAGCCGTCAGGTGCCGATCGTCACGACCGTGCACTCGGATTATCGGCTGGACTACCTCGGCAGTCCGCTCAAGCAGTACACGCTCGGCACGGCGAATGCCATTGCCCTGCGCTTTCTCGACTTCTATCAGCCGGTCGCGGACCGTATGGCACGCACGCTCATCGAGCGCGGCTTTGACCCGGAGCGCATTGTAAAAATCTACAACGGCATGGATTTTGATCGTCCGAAGGGCGAATTTGACCGTGTTGCCTATCTGCGGGACACCTACGGAGCCGAGATCGAGGACGGCGACGTGCTGTGCGGCATTGCCGCGCGTCTGACCGCCGTCAAGGATATTGCGACCACCATCCGCGGCTTTGCCGAGGCGCTGAAATCCGCGCCGCAGCTGCGCCTGTTCATCGCCGGTGACGGCGAGGACGAGGATATGCTCAAAAAGCTGTGCGACCAGCTCGGCGTGCGCGAGCGCGTAACATTCTGCGGCTGGGTATCGCCGGTCATGCCGTTCTTCCGTGCGATGGACATCAACCTGCTGTCCTCGGTGTCCGAAACCTTCCCGTACTCCATTCTTGAGGGCGTTTGTGCCGGCTGCGCGACCATCTGCTCGGATGTCGGCGGCATGCCCGAGCTCATCGACACCGGCGAAAACGGCTATATCTTCCCGGTCGGGGACGATAAGCGGCTGGCGGAATATCTGGTCCGTCTGGGCAACGATGCCGAACTGCGGCAGAAATTCGCGGACGCGCTGTACGAAAAAGCCTCCCGCGATTTCTCGCGCGACAAAATGTGCGAACGTCAGATGGAAAACTACCGTCACCTGCTGGCACGGTTCCACCGTCCGAAAAACGAGCGCGAGAGCATTGTCATCTGCGGTGCTTACGGACGCGGCAACGCCGGTGACGACGCCATCTTAGAGGCCATCGTGCAGGAGATGCGCCAGCTCGATCCCGAACGCACCATCTGCGTTATGTCGCGCAGGCCGAAGGAAACGCGCCTGATCTACCGCACGAACGCCATCTATACTTTTAATGTGTTCTCCGTTCTGCGCAAGTTCCGTCATGCCGCGCTGTATATCAACGGCGGCGGCTCACTCATGCAGGATGTTACGTCCACCCGCTCGATCTGGTACTACTGCTACACGCTGTACGCCGCCAAAAAGCGCGGCTGCAAGGTAATGATGTACGGCTGCGGCATCGGTCCGATCAACCGTCCGGGCAACCGCCGGATGGCCGCCAGGACCATTGACGCATCGGTTGACCGCATCACGCTGCGCGATGACAATTCCCGCGCACTGCTTGCCGAAATGGGCGTTACCCGGCCGGATATCCGTGTTTCCGCCGACCCGACCATCATTCTGACGCCGGCGCCGCGTGAAATCGTCAATATCGCCCTCGAGCAGAGCGGCATTGACCCGAACGGAAAGTATATCGGCTTCGGTCTGCGCAACTGGAAGGGCCTGGACACGGCTCTGCCCGAAATCGCGGCTGCAGCCAACTATGCCTACGACAAGCACGGTCTGACGCCGGTTTTCGTACCCATCGAGTTCCCGAGCGACCTCATGCCCGCAGAACGCGTCGGCGCGCTGCTGCACTGCCCGTGGCACGCCGTGCGTACCCGACAGCCCATCGAAGTCACCATCGGCATCCTCTCCCGCATGAAAACCGTGGTCGGCATCCGACTGCATTCGCTGATGTTCTCCGCCGGTCAGGGCGTTCCGGTCGTCGGCATGAGCTACGATATCAAGGTGGACGGCTTCCTGAAATATATCGGCAGCCGCACCTGCCTGCAGCTTTCGTCCGTCAAGGCGGAGCCGCTGTGCCGCCTCATCGACGAGTGCGTCTCCGGTGCGCTCAATAACGAGGTGCACCGCACCGCGGAAATGCTGAGAGAAAGAGAATCCGAGAATGTGAAGGGTGCAGCGAAGCTGCTGAACATTTCCGAAAACTAAACCGCAGGGCAGCCCGCCCTGCGATATATGATAAAACAATCCACTAAAGGGGTTATATAGATATGAAGAACCACATCGTCTGTCTTTCGACAACGAACTACCATCCTCTGCCGACGCGCAAGCAGAACGTGATGAGCCGTCTGCGCAACAGCGAAATCCTGTATTTTGATCCTCCGGTGTCCATGATCGCACCGCTCAAGGACAAAAAAGCCTCCGCATATATCGAAAAGTACAAGCAGCCCGGCGAAAAAGTCGAGGGACACGAAAACATCACTGTTTACGCACTGCCGCCGGTACTGCCGTTTTTCAACAAATTCCGCTGGATCAACAAAATCAACCAGAAGCGGCAGGCGGCGTTCATCCGCGAAAAGATGCGCGAGCATGGCTTCGGTGACGAGACCGTGCTGTGGTGCTACTCGCCGTCCTCGTGCGATATTGTGGAACACCTGCCGCATTCCAAGCTGGTATATGACTGTGTAGACCGTCATTCCGCATACAAGGGCCACATCAATCCCAAGGTTGTGGACAAGATGGAATGCGATCTGGCCAAGCCTGCCGATCAGGTATTCGCAACTGCGGTCGGTCTGGCAGAGACACTGGAAAAGATCAACCCGACCACGCAGATGATCCCGAACGGTGCGGCTTACGAGATTTTCTCGTGCGTACAGACCGAGAAGGACACCCTTCCCTGCCCGGAGGACATGAAGGATCTGCCGCATCCGATCTACGGCTTTGTCGGCATGCTGCAGGAGTGCATCGACTATGCACTGATCGAAAAGCTGGCGAAGAGCCGTCCGAACGCGACGATTTTCCTGATCGGACGCACGCTGCCGGGTGTTGACCTGACAAATCTCAAGCAGTACCCGAACATCGTATTCCACGGTCTGGTGCCGCAGCCCGAACTGCCCGCATATCTGGCGCAGATGGACGTCTGCCTGAACGTATTCCGTGCCGGTGCGCTCTCCAAGGACGTTTCGCCGCTCAAGTTCTACGAATATCTGGCAACCGGCAAGCCGATCGTTTCCACGCGCGAGCCGCTGCAGGTCGAGGATTTCAAGGATGTGGTCTACATTGCCCGCAATCCCGAGATGTTCCTGCCGCTGTGCGATGCCGCTGCCAAGGAAAAACGTCCGGCATGGACGGAAAAACGCCTTGCCTACGGCGCGCAGTGCTCGTGGACCGAGCGCGTGCACCAGATGGAAGAGGTGCTTTATAAAAAGGGCGTTCTGCACGAAAGTGCAGAGGAGTAAAATTTATCTTTGGGCATTTACACGAATCCCGAAAAAAGCGGGTAAAATACTTGCATTAACAAGTTAAATTAGCTAAAATAAATATGTATCGTCACCGTTGGTTTTAAGAAAGAGGTGTACACATGACCGGCAGCGTATTTTTGAACCAGACTGCAGCTGAACAGTTTTTCGTTCTCGGGCATTCGTGCATTCTCTCGGGCATCGGTGCACATAAATGAGCGATTATAGGGCACGGGTATACCCGTGCCCTCATTTGTTTTTGTAGGAGGAATAACAAATGAAAAAAGTTCTCGTTGTCATGGGATCCGACAGTGATCTCAAGGTAATGGAAAAGTGTGTTGACCGTCTGAAATCGTTCGATATTCCGACTGAGGTCCGCATCTGCTCCGCGCACCGCACCCCGGCAGCTGCCGAGCAGCTGGCGAAGAACGCGGCAGCCGAAGGCTTCGGCGTTATCATCGCGGCGGCAGGCAAGGCCGCACACCTCGGCGGTGTACTGGCGGCTTACACCACGCTTCCGGTAATCGGCGTGCCGATGGCCACCAGCGTGATGGGCGGCATGGACAGCCTGCTCTCCATCGTGCAGATGCCCAAGGGTATTCCGGTGGCAACCGTTGCGATCGACGGCGCAGACAACGCCGCCATCCTCGCAGCACAGATGATCGCCCTGTCGGATGACGCGCTGGCACAGAAGCTCGCGCAGTTCAAGGCCGATATGGCAGCGGAAGTTACCGCAAAGGACGAAAAGGTTCGCGCTCAGTTCGCGTAATCTATATAGGTATCTCTGATACCGCATCCCCGCAAGGTAAAGGCATTGGGGCTGCTCCCATTGGCAGCTTCGATGTACAACCTGCAAACAACATTGTTTCAAATTAACACTACTTATACAAATGGAGGAATTGGACATGGAAAAGAAAGAACAGCTGTACGAAGGCAAGGCTAAGAAGGTATTCGCTACCGACGATGCAAATCTCGTAATCGTTGACTACAAGGACGATGCAACCGCATTCAACGGTGAGAAGAAGGGCACCATTACCGGCAAGGGCGTTATCAACAACGTAATGAGCAATCACATGTTCCAGCTGCTCGAGCAGCAGGGCGTGCCGACCCACTTTGTTGAGCAGCTCTCCGAGCGCGAGACCCTGGTAAAGAAGGTCTCCATTGTACCGCTGGAGGTCATCATCCGCAACATTTCCGCCGGTTCCTTTGCGAAGCGTTTCGGCGTGGAAGAGGGCATCGTATTCGACGAGCCGACCATCGAGTTCTCCTACAAAAACGATGAGCTTGGCGACCCGCTCATGAACGCTTACCATGCGATCGCACTGAAGGCTGCTACCCGTGAGGAGATCGAGACCATCAAGGCAATGGCCTTCAAGGTAAACGAGGTTATGAAGCAGTACTTCGATACCCTGAACGTCATCCTCGTTGATTTTAAGCTCGAGTTCGGCAAGACTGCGGACGGCAAGATCGTTCTCGCAGACGAAATCTCTCCGGATACCTGCCGTCTGTGGGACAAGACCACCAAGGAGAAGCTGGACAAGGACCGCTTCCGTCGTGACATGGGCGGTGTCGAGGAGGCATATCAGGAGATCATGAAGCGCGTTATGGGCAAGTAAGCCCATCCGCAAGGCAAGATTCGGACAAGAAAAGGCTGAAGAATGAAATATCGTATTTTAAGAAAAAGCAGCACTCCGTTTGACAAGGTGCATGAGGAGTGCGGTGTATTCGGTATCGCAGCGCCGGAAGGCAAGGAGATTTCCGCCGCGCACGACGCGTATACCGCACTGTTTGCTCTCCAGCACCGCGGTCAGGAGGCTGCCGGTATCGCCGTAAACAAAAACGGCGTGATCCATTGCCATAAGGACACCGGTCTGGTCAGCGCTGTGTTCAATCAGGACATCCTGGACAACATGCCCGGCTCGATGGCTATCGGTCATGTGCGCTACTCCACCACCGGCGATACCCGCCGCGAGAATGCGCAGCCGATCTCCATCACCCATGTAAAGGGCAATCTCGCGGTTGCGCACAACGGCAACCTCGTAAACGCAGGCGAGCTGCGCCGCGAGATCGAGCTGGACGGCGGCATTTTCCGCTCCTCGAACGACACCGAGGTGCTGGTCTACACCATTGTTAAGGAACGCCTCAAGTGCGGCTCTATTGAAGAAGCCGTTATGAACACCATGCACCGCATCGAGGGTGCCTACTCTCTGGTCGTTATGTCTCCGCGCAAGCTGATCGCGGCACGCGACCCGCACGGCTTCCGTCCGCTGTGTATCGGCCTGCTGGACAACGACTGCTACATTTTCGCTTCCGAGACCTGCGCTCTGGACGCGCTCGGTGCAAAGTTCATCCGCGATGTAGAACCCGGTGAGGTCTGCGTTGTCGAAAACGGTGAGCTGCGCTCCATGCACTGCGGTATCGAGTGCAAGTCCTCCGCGTGCGTATTCGAGTACATTTACTTTGCCCGTCCGGACTCCATCATCGACGGTGCATCGGTTGAGCTGGCCCGTCAGGAGGCCGGCAAGTATCTGTCCATCGAGCATCCGGTCGGCGCTGACGTGGTTATCGGCGTACCGGATTCCGGTATCCCGGCAGCCATCGGCTACGCGAAGTTCTCCGGCATTCCGTACGGCGTGGGTCTCATCAAGAACCGCTATATCGCCCGCACCTTTATCCAGCCGGGTCAGGACAAGCGCGAGCGCTCGGTACGTCTCAAGCTGAATGCCCTGCGCACCGCCATTGAGGGCAAGCGCGTGATCATGGTCGATGACTCCATCGTCCGCGGTACGACCTGCGGCCGTCTGGTAAAGCTGCTGCGCGATGCAGGCGCGGCTGAGGTCCACATGAGAATTTCGGCGCCACCGTTCCGTCATCCCTGCTTCTTCGGCACGGATATTCCGGAGCGCAACCAGCTTCTCGCCCACAACCGCACGGTTGAGGAAATGCGTGAGATCATCGGCGTGGATTCGCTCGGTTTCCTGTCGCTCGAGGCCTGCCGCAAGATCGCAGTCGGCTGCAAGCTGGGCTTCTGCGATGCATGCTTCTCCGGAGAGTACCCGATTCCGGTACCCGAGCAGGTGGATAAGAACATGTTCGAGATCGAGATTCCGCTCCCCGCTAACAAAGACTAACTTTTGAATTGAGAATGGAAAATGGAGAATGGAGAATTGCGGTACGGCGCACCGCGCCGCATAAAATAATCGCGCATTGCGCGAATCCGCAATTTTCCATTTTCAATTCTCAATTTTCCATTTTTCCCGTTCATACGATAAATGAAAGTGAGATGTAAAACATGAGTGTAAGCCGTTCTGAAAGCTACAAGGCTGCCGGCGTTGACGTTACCGCAGGCTATGAAGCGGTCAAGCTGATGAAGCCGATGGTAGAAAGCACCTTTACCAAGGGCGTTATGGGTACGCTCGGCGGCTTCGGCGGCCTGTTCCGTCCGGAGTTCAAGGGCATGAAGGATCCGATCCTCGTTTCCGGTACGGATGGCGTCGGCACCAAGCTCAAGCTGGCGTTCCTGATGGACAAGCATGACACCGTTGGCATCGACTGCGTTGCCATGTGCGTAAACGACATCGCCTGCTGCGGTGCACAGCCGCTGTTCTTCCTCGACTATGTTGCAGTCGGCAAGAACCATCCGGAGAAGATCGCACAGATGGTTTCCGGTATCGCAGAGGGCTGCCGTCAGGCAGGCTGCGCGCTGATCGGCGGCGAAACCGCTGAAATGCCGGGCTTCTATCCGGAAAACGAGTACGATATGGCCGGCTTCTCTGTCGGCATGGTCGATAAGGAAAAGATGATCGACGGCACCGGCATCAAGGCCGGCGACGCGCTGATCGGTGTAGCGTCCTCCGGCGTACACTCCAACGGCTATTCTCTGGTTCGCAAGACGCTCGGCATCAACGAGAAGTCGGTTCGCCGCTACATCGACGAGTTTGGCAAGACCCTCGGCGAAGAGCTGCTGACCCCGACCAAGATCTACGTTAAGGCGATCCAGTCCCTGATGGGCAAGGTTGAGGTTAAGGGCATCAGCCACATCACCGGCGGCGGCTTCTATGAGAATGTACCGCGCATGCTGCCGGCAGGCATCGTTGCCAAGATCGAGAAGGCTGCTATGCCGGTTCCGCCGGTATTCGACCTGATCGCAAAGACCGGCAAGATTCCGGAGCGCGACATGTACAACACCTTCAACATGGGCGCCGGTCTGGTTCTGGCCGTTGCCGCTGAGGACGCTTCCCGCGCGGTTGCAGCAATTTCTGCTGCAGGCGAGCAGGCTTATGTGATCGGCGAGTGCGTAAACGGCGCCGAAAAGGGCGTAGAACTCGTTTAAGTAAATTGAAAATGGAGAATTGGCGCTATCCTTGCGCGGGTTTTGTCCGCGCTGCGTGGTTCAGTGCAAAGCGATGTGTTGAATAATCGCGTTCTGCACGAATCCGCAATTCTCCATTTCATTTGTTTTTTGGAGAAAAATAAATGACAAAAATTGCAGTTTTGGTTTCGGGCGGCGGCACGAACCTGCAGGCGCTCATTGACGCACAGCAGGCGGGCAAGATCGAAAACGGACAGATTTCGCTCGTGGTTTCGTCCAACCCGAAGGCGTATGCACTCGAGCGTGCCGCAAAAGCGGCTATTCCCTCCGAGGTGCTGCGCCGCAGGGACTTTTCCGACGCGGAAGAGTACGGCAAGGCGCTTACCGCTCTGCTGGAGAACGCAGACATCGGTCTGATCGTGCTCGCAGGCTTCATGACCGTCCTGCCGGACAGCTTCTGCCGCCATTTCGAAAACCGCATTATCAACGTACATCCCTCGCTCATCCCCTCCTTCTGCGGAGAGGGCTTCTACGGTCTGCGCGTGCATGAAGCCGCGTTGGCAAAAGGGGTAAAGGTTACCGGTGCGACCGTGCATTTTGTATCCGAAGTGGTAGACGGCGGCGCAATCATCGCGCAGAAGGCCGTTGAAGTGGAAGATGGCGACACACCGGAGACCTTGCAGAAACGCGTCATGCAGAACGCGGAGTGGATTCTTCTGCCGCAGGCAGTATCCGACTTCTGCGCAGGCAGACTGCGCGTGGACGGCGCTATCGTCCATAAAAACTGAACAGGAGTGACAGCATTATGAGCAAGAATGTTTTTGACATCAGCCAGGAGCTGATGAGCAACGCATATCCCGGCCGCGGCATTATTCTCGGCCGCACCCCGGATAATAAAAAGAATGTTATCGCCTACTTCATCATGGGCCGCTCGGAGAACAGCCGCAACCGCGTGTTCACCGAAACCGAGGACGGTATCCGCACGGAGGCATTTGACCCGTCCAAGATGGTCGATCCCTCGCTGATCATCTATCATCCGGTGCGCCTGTACAACGGCACCCTGGTCGTTACCAACGGCGACCAGACCGATACCATCGTGGACTATCTCAAGCAGGGCAAGAGCTACTTTGAGGCGCTCCGCACCCGCCAGTTTGAGCCGGACGCCCCCAACTACACCTCCCGCATTTCGGGCGTTGTCAATCCGGACGGCTCCTACAGCCTGTCCATCCTCAAGAACTTCACCTCGGACCGCACCGCCAACAAGCGTTTTTTCTATGAGTACGATAAGCCGGTTGCCGGTCTGGGCCACTTCATCCATACCTATCAGTGCGACGGCGATCCGCTGCCGCCGTTCCGCGGCGAGCCGAAGTGCATCCGCATCGAGCTGCCCATTCACGAGTTCACCAACCTGCTCTGGAACAGCCTGAACGAGCAGAACAAGGTTTCGCTGTTCGTGCGCTACGTCGATCTGGAGACCGGCGAAGTTGAGCAGGAAATCCGCAACAAGAACGCAGAATAACTGCGGCCTGATGAGCAGAAAGGACTATTTATGAAAGAATTAGCCTTAAAGTACGGCTGCAACCCCAACCAGAAGCCGGCCCGCATTTTTATGACCGAGGGCGAGCTTCCGATTGAGGTACTCAACGGCAAGCCGGGTTATATCAACTTCTGTGACGCATTCAACTCTTGGCAGCTCGTCCGTGCGCTGAAAAAGGCGACCGGCCTGCCCGCAGCTGCGTCCTTCAAGCACGTTTCTCCGGCCGGTGCCGCGCTCGGCAAGCCGCTGACCGATGTTGAGCGTCAGATGTACTTTGTTGACACCGACAAGGAGCTGTCCCCGATTGCATGCGCTTACATCCGTGCACGCGGCGCTGACCGTCTGTGCTCCTACGGTGACTGGGCGGCGCTGTCCGATACCTGCGACGCAGACACCGCTTCCTACCTCGCACACGAGGTTTCCGACGGCATCATCGCACCGGACTTCACCGCTGAGGCCCTCGAGATCCTCAAGACCAAGCGCAAGGGCGGCTACAACGTTGTCAAGATCGACCCGAACTACGAGCCAAAGCCGATCGAGCAGCGCGACATTTTCGGCATCCGCTTTGAGCAGGGCTACAACAACTACGAGATTAACGAGAGCCTGCTCACCAACATCGTTACCGAGAACAAGAATCTGCCGGAGAGCGCCAAGCACGACATGATCCTCGCGCTCATCACGCTGAAGTACACCCAGTCCAACTCGGTCTGCTACGTCAAGGACGGCATGACCATCGGTGTCGGCGCAGGTCAGCAGAGCCGCATCCACTGCACGCGACTCGCCGGCAACAAGGCCGACAACTGGTTCGTTCGTCAGCATCCGAAGGTCCTCGGTCTGCAGTTTGTTGACGGCATCCGCCGCCCGGACCGCGACAACGCGATCGACGTTTACACCTCGGACGAGTACGAGGACGTACTGGCTGAAGGCGTATGGCAGAAGACCTTCAAGGTAAAGCCGGAGGTGCTCACCGCTGAGGAAAAGAAGGCGTGGATTGCAAAGAACACCGGCGTAACCGTCGGCTCGGATGCCTTCTTCCCGTTCGGCGACAATGTAGAGCGCGCACGCAAGTCCGGCGTGGAGTACATTGTACAGCCGGGCGGCTCCATCCGTGACGACAACGTAATCGAGACCGCGAACAAGTACGGCATCACGATGGCGTTCACCGGCATGCGTCTGTTCCATCACTAATGAAACTGCTGAAAGGCTATTATGCCTACTTAGCCGTATCCGGCGGACTGCTGCTCAGTCTGGCCGCGCAGTACAACTGGGCACTGCAGATACTGGCGTTCGCGCTGGTGTCTGCCGGTGCGCTGTCCGTGCAGAATGCGTCCCGCTGGTATATGCGCGCGAGCATTGCCGCGGACGTGACGATGGCGTTCAAGCTCATCCTCGGTCCGGCAGTCATCCCGCCCTGTCTGCTGCGGATTGTGCTGCAGTATGCGGCGCTCGTGCCGCTGCTGCTCACCGGCTGCATGCTGCTGATGGGCGTAAAAGACCAGATGCACAAAATCGAGCACAGCACGCTGCCCGAATGGGTTTTGCTGGTGGTCTGGAGCGCGGGCTACATTCTCGTGCTCGTGAGCGCACCCGGCTGGCTGAACGACTATCTGTTTAACACCGTCTGGACACTGGCCAATACCTGCATCTCCATCGGCACAGTAGCACTGATCGTAGAAATGTTCCGCGCACAGCGCATATACCTACAAACGGAGGAACAATAAATGAAAGTTTTGGTTATCGGCGGCGGCGGCCGTGAGCACGCCATCGTCCATACATTGAAGAAGAGCCCCAAGGTTGACCACATCTGGTGTGCACCGGGCAACGGCGGCATTGCCGCTGAAGCGGAGTGCGTTGCCATCAAGGCGACCGACATCGACGGCATGGTGGCTTTCGCCAAGGAGCACAAGCCGGATCTCGTTATGGTAGCACCGGACGACCCGCTTGCACTCGGCATGGTAGACGCGCTCGAGGCCGCAGGCATCCGTGCCTTCGGTCCGCGCAAGAACGCCGCTATTATTGAGGGCAGCAAGTCCTTTGCGAAGGATTTAATGCAGAAATACAACATTCCGACCGCTGGCTACGCTGTTTTTGAGAACTCCGCAGACGCGATCGAGTACATCAAGAAGAATGGCGCGCCAATCGTTGTCAAGGCAGACGGTCTTGCACTCGGCAAGGGCGTTACCGTGGCTATGACCGAGGAAGAAGCCATCGAAGCAGTCAAGGACGCCATCGACGGCGGCGCATTCGGCGGCGCCGGTGCGCGTGTCGTTATCGAGGAGTTTCTGACCGGTCCGGAGGTTTCCGTGCTCGCCTTCGTAGACGGCAAGCACCTCAAGACCATGCCGTCCGCACAGGATCACAAGCGTGCCTACGACCATGACGAAGGCCCGAACACCGGCGGTATGGGCGCATTCTCGCCGTCCCGCTTCTATACCGACGACATTGCCGCCGAGTGCATGGAGACTATCTTCAAGCCGACCGTCGCGGCCATGGAGAAGGAAGGCCGTCCGTTCAAGGGCGTGCTGTATTTCGGCCTGATGCTGACCCCGAAGGGCCCGCGCGTTATCGAGTACAACGCTCGTTTCGGCGACCCGGAGACGCAGGCTGTCCTGTCCCGACTGGACACCGACCTGTTTGACATCTTCAATGCCATTATCGACGAAAAGCTCGAGGATATCGACATCAAGTGGGCGGACAATGCCGCCTGCTGTGTCTGCATGGCGTCCGGCGGCTATCCGAAGGCCTACGAAAAGGGCAAGGAGATCACCGGTCTGGACGATGTGACCGACTCGTTCGTATTCCACGCAGGCACCGCCGTCAAGGACGGCAAGCTGGTCACGAGCGGCGGCCGCGTGCTCGGCGTAACGGCAGTTGCCCCCACGCTCGACGAAGCGATCCTCAAGGCGTATGCCGATGTCAAGAAGATTCACTTCGATAAGGCGCATTATCGCACCGATATCGGCGTAAAGTAATATTTTACGTTTATTGTAGGGCGGGCTGACCTCAGTCCGCCCTACATTCTGCGTGAATGGAAGAAAGGAAAAAAGAATGAAAATCGAACAGCAAAATCAGATTTTAGGCTGCATGAACGATGTTCTCAACCAGAACGGCTTCCGTGCGGAAATCATGCAGAAGGACGGCGCACCGACCATTCTGCGCTGCGAGGCAATGCGTCAGGGCAAGGTTGCCAAGGACGTTGTGATTGAAGCCTGCTTCATCCCGATGCAGCTGCCCGCAGAGGACATGGGTCTGCTGCAGTTCTTCGTTACGCTGTTTCAGGGTGCCCCGGAAAACAACAAGGTGCAGCTTCGTCATGCGTGCGATTACTGCAACAACTTCTGTGCGCTCGGCTCGTTCGGCTTCTTTGAGGAGGCCGGTCAGATTTACCTCAAGCACAACACACTGGTGGACGGCTCTCTCGAACTCGAGAAAATCATTCCGTTTGTGGCGGATAACATTTCCGTGCTGATCGCAGCAGTCTCCCGCTTCATCGACGGTCTGGCGCAGATTGCCTATGCAGGCATGACGCTCGACGCTGTTATCGAGCAGGACTTGTTCCCGAAGCTCGGCTAATTGCAAACAAGAAAACACCGCAGAGTAAGGCTTAACCGTTTTAAGGAACTATAAGTCCTGCGGTTAGGGCAGAGAACGGTGTGACCGTTAAGGTCACGCCGTTTTTTTGCGTCCAGGGGTAGATTCTGCAATCATGAGTTCTGTCAGTGCGGGGATTTCCACATGGTCCCTTTCAAGAATCCGCGAAATCTGCTCTGGGCCTTTGCCGTCAATGCAGAGGTCAAAGACGCGCTTGACAATCCGGGCAGCATCCTCATCCAGAATCCACTTGTCCTTGCCGCTGCTCGTTGCCCCATCTGCCGTGTTCGTCCAAAGGGTGAATGGGGCACATGACATGAAAGTGCGGATTGGAAATGCCGACGTCCTCCTTGTCGAGAGAATGAACGGCAAAGTCCACTACCATACCCCGGCTCACAAAGTTCTCCAACAAAAATTGCCTTGCCAGAGCGATGTTCTCCTGCATGGAAAACTCGTTCTGCAAGGCAATGTCAAAGCTGTACGCAAGCTGTGCTTTCTTTCCGCGTTCGGCTTTCTCCACCACGTTCCAGATGGTTTCACGGTCTGCATACTCCGATGGCGCATGCGATGGCAGCAGGATTTCAGAGCAGATCACGCACAGTCTGTGTCGATTTACTCCGGCTCATCCTCATCGAGCAGCGTGAGTACATCAATCGGCGCGTCATTCTGCGTCACCTGCACATGCACATGGGTGCCGAGTGCGGATTCTGCGGGAATGCTGTCCGCGCACACGCCGAGCGCCTCACCGGCGGAGACAACCTGTCCTTCCTGCACGCGTACATCGTCCATGCCGCAGTACGACGAGGTCAGACCGTTAGTATGCGTCAGCGTCACGCAGGTGCCGTACAGGCCATCCTCGGCAATCTGCTGCACAGTGCCGTCGGTCAGTGCGAGCACGGTTTCGCCGGCTTCGGCAGAGAAGTCCGTGCCGGCATGAACACGCCAGTCGCCCATAGTCGGCTGGAACAGCAGCGTGTCACCCGAAAACGGCGTCAGCACGGCTCCGGACACCGGCCGCACATACACGGGTGCGCTGACCGTCACCGCCGGTTCCGGCTCTGCCGCCGCGACCGGCTGTTCCTCGATCACCGGCTCGGGTTCCTGCTCCTGCTGCAGAACAGTAGCCGGTTCGGTCGGTGCTTCGGCGGTCGAGTCGGCCGGTGCGATGATAGGCATGCCGGTGTCCGGCTCGACCGCGTTCTGCCGGTGTGCATTGTACCAGATCACCCATGCGGATGCGGCGATGATGAGCGCACACAGCGAAAGAATGGTGTAGAATCCGCGGGTAGAGAGCGCCGCGGTGTGTTTGGATTGATATTGCTTCATGTCCCTTTACCTCCGTTGCTGACAGTATGGTCGGCTGCTGCGGAAAATATACGCGCCGCCGAAAATTTGCCGCACAGCGGACACTTCATCGGCAGATGCCGGATAGCCCACAAAAGGGAAGTCCGGTGCACATTGTACCCGATTGTCGAATGTGGTATAATGATAGCAGGAAAGAGAAACGCAAGGAGGGTAAAGACTATGGAACTGGCTGACTTTTTCGCGATTGACCGGCTGTCGCAGCACGACGAGGAACTGCTGATCGAATCCGCGATGCAGATGCAGCAGATGATGCTGCTGTACGAATCCGGCATCCGTGAGATCAAGACCAAGCTGGATATTCTAAGCGATGAGTCGCGTATTTCGGGCAAGCCAAGCCCGATTGATGCCATCAAGAGCCGCATCAAAAGCCCGCGCAGCATTATCAGCAAGCTCAAGCGGCGCGGATTCCCGATCACGCTGCAGTCCATGATAGACAATCTGAACGATATTGGCGGTATCCGCGTGATCTGTCCGTTTATCGAGGATATTTACACAGTAGCGGACATGCTCATGCGGCAGGATGACTTGACGCTGATCGAGAAGAAGGATTACATTGCCAATCCCAAGCCGAACGGCTACCGCAGCCTGCATCTGATCCTCGAGGTGCCGATTTTCCTCGCGGAACGCACGCAGCCGGTACGCATCGAGCTGCAGATTCGCACGATGGCGATGGATTTCTGGGCCAGCCTGGAGCACCAGCTGCGCTATAAATCCGATGTGGAGATTCCGGAGCATATGTCCGATGATTTGAAGAAGTGTGCGGATGTTATTGCGGAGACCGATCAGGAGATGCAGCGCATCGCAAAAGAACTGAAAGTGCTGTAAAAGGAGAAATTATGCAATACATACCCATTATAACCCTGGTTCTGGTGGTAATCCTGCTGGGACTGGTCATTGCTCTGCTGACCCGCAAGCCGGAAAAGCCGGAGCTTCCGCAGCAGATTGACCCAACCGCATCCATTACTGCGCTCGGCACGCTCGTGACGCAAAACCTGCGCGAAGGCCGGGAAGCACAAAGCAATCAGCTTTCCGCGATGGACAAGAGCCTTGGCGACAAAATGAGCGGTCTGACCGATCAACTCGGTCGGTTTGAGACGCGTCTGCAGGGCTTTACGGCGGAAACAACGCAGAATCTGACCAATATCCGCGAAACCGTGGACAAAAACCTGCACACCTTCACGGGTGAGACTAAACAGAATCTGGAAATCATCCGCAGCACGATGGACAAGAATCTGCACACGTTCACCGGCGAAACCAAACAGGATTTGGAAACTATCCGCGAAACGGTAGATAAAAACCTGCACACCTTCACGGGTGAGACCAAGCAGGATTTGGAAAACATTCGCGTTACAGTGGATAAAAATCTGCGCGCCATGCAGGAGGACAACAACAAAAAGCTGGACGATATGCGCCAGATTGTAGACGAAAAGCTGCAGAAAACACTGTCTGAGCGCATGAACGAGTCGTTTAAGCTGGTCAACGAGCGTTTGGAGCAGGTTTACAAGGGTCTCGGTGAGATGCAGACGCTGGCACAGGGTGTCGGTGATTTGAAGAAGGTGCTCACCAATGTCAAAACCCGCGGCATTGTGGGCGAGATTCAGCTAGGCGCGATCCTCGAGGACATTCTCGCGCCCGAGCAGTACGAAACCAACGTGGCGACCGTGCCGAACAGCCGCAATGTGGTCGAGTACGCGGTCAAGCTGCCCGTTGAGGACGGCAGCTTTGTCTGGCTGCCGATTGACTCCAAGTTCCCGGGAGACACCTACGGGGCGCTCCGTGATGCGTACGAGGAAGGCTCGCGCGAGCAGATTGACGCATGCGTCAAGCAGCTGATTGCCACTCTGAAATCCGAGGCAAAGGACATTCACGACAAGTATCTCGCACCGCCGCATACGACCGAGTTCGGCATCATGTTCCTGCCCTTCGAGGGACTGTATGCCGAAGCTGTCAGCCGCGGCATGGTGGAGATTCTACAGCGGGACTACCATGTTAATCTGGCAGGTCCGAGCACGATGGCAGCGCTGCTGAACAGCCTGCAGATGTCGTTCCGCACGATTGCGATTCAGAAGCGCTCGGGTGAGGTCTGGAGCGTTCTGGGTGCGGTCAAGACCGAGTTTGACAAGTTTGAAGCCTGCCTGACGCAGACGCAGAACCGACTCGATCAGGCGAGCCGCGAGCTGGATAAGCTGGTCGGTACGCGCACGCGCGCTATCCGCCGCAAGCTGAAGGGCGTTACCGAACTCAGCGAGAGCGAAACGCAGAAGGTTCTGGATATCGGCACCGATTCGGAAGAAGAGTGAGCGCTGAGCGGAAAGAGATTCTCAACCGCTTTCTCGGCAAAAGAAAACACCGCAGAGCAAGGCTTAATAGTGATAAAGTACTATTTAGCTTTGCGAGGGGCAGAGAACGGTGTGACCACAATGGTCACGCCGTTTTTCTGCGTCCAGGGGTAGATTTCGCAACGACTCCATCCCAAATTTTGTGTGTCCACAATCTCTACTACGCCGCAATCTAATTTCCCTCGCTCTATCATTTTGCATTACCTATTTCATTTACCTCATATACGAGAAAAAGCCCAGCTTTTGCTGAGCTTTTCGACTCTCGTACTTCGTGCGGCAGCACGCATAAAATAGAATTTGCGGAGCAAATTCATAAATTCCGAGAGCATGTATCTCGGAATTTATACAAGGGAAGAAAAAATGTGCCTGCAAGGCGCGGTTTTTCTTCGGAATTCGATCGAAAGCGTGGTTTCGATCGAGAGGCTGCTCGGAAAACGTTAGTTTTTCGACAGCCTCCGGTTATTTCGTTTGAAATAACCGGTTTTTCTTATTTTCCGATTCTGTTAAAAGTTTTTGTTCCGATTTGCGAGGGGCAATATACAGATACTGCCGCCGTATCGGCGTATGAGCCGAATATCTGACTTTAACCCCCAAAGAAACCCTATCTGTCCAACAACAGACAGGGTTTTCTCACTGTTACAGCACCTTTTTTTGCCGCCCGGAAGCTTTGACAGATTGAGCGTAGTCGCGGCCAAGCACGGCGCTGCACAGCTCTACCACGGCTGCGACCGGTGCATAGCAGAATACATCGTCGAAGCCGGTGCCGCCCTTTTCAATACCCATTTCGCGGTGATAAACACCTATCTTGGTGTGATAAGCGGCGTTAAACGCACCGACCGAGCAACTCATCGTCTCCGCAAGAGACACCTCGTAGTAAGCGCAGGCTGCAGCGTGAACTTCATGCCCGGCTTGAATTTATCCTGATGCTTCGCGCCAACCTTGACGATATCGCCCGCGAACTCGTGACCCATGACGGCCGGATGCTCAGCTACATCGGGATGCACGCGCTTGTGCTCGGTGCCGAGGATGGCACACTTGTAGGTGGACATACAGATGCTGTCGGATACGACCTTGACCAGAATCTCATCATCGCGGATTTCCGGCAGTTCAAAGGCATCCAGACGCAGGATCATTCGCAGCATGCAGACGTACATCCCTTGCTTTCATAATAAAACTCTCCTTCACCATATCTTAAAACACGATAGATTTCAACAATTACAGCTTGGAAAAGCGTACCTTCGGAAGCAGCGCCTCGATAACCGAGCGCTCGGCGGCCTGTGTGCCGCTGCACATGACATTCGCGGCTCCGGTTGCAGTCGAGAGACGGACCGCGTTCTCCTCGCTCATATCCTGCGACTCGGCATACGCCAGCGCGGCCACCACGCTGTCACCCGCACCGACCGTACTGCCGACCGGAACCTTGAGTCCCTCAGCGTAAATCGTGCTGCCCTTGCGCAGATACAGCGCACCGCGGCCGCCCAGCGAGATAACCACCCGTTCGATACCGCTCTCCAGCAGCTTTTGACCTTCTGCGGTCAGTTCTTCGATGGTTTCCAGTTTTCTGCCCGCCAGACGCGACAGTTCATCATCATTCGGCTTGATGAGGTACGGCGCGGCCTTTAAGCCTTCCGCCAGTAAAGCGCCGTCCGCATCGAGGAACACCCGCGCACCTGCGTTTTTGCATGCGCTCGTCCACACGCGGTAGGTATCCTGCGGTGCGCCCTTCGGCAAGCTGCCCGCCAGCACCACAATGTCGCCTGCATGCACCTCAGCCAGAAGGTCGTTCAGCAGCGCATCTAAATCTGCATTCGTGACGGTCAGACCCGGCTCGTTGATGTCGGTATTCGTGTGGCCGATCCGGTCGATGATTTTGATATTCGTGCGGGTCTGCCCCTCAACGAACCGGAACTGCGTGGTGAAATTCTCGTTTTCGAGCAGCTTTTCAAGCGCTCTGCCGCTCTCACCGCCCAGAATGCCGACGGCGCGGCTCTCGCCGCCCAGCTTGGCAATCACTTTGCTCACGTTAATGCCCTTGCCGCCGGGATCCGTGCGCATTTCCGTGATGCGGTTGACCGTGTCAAGCGCAATACTCGGAATTTCTACCGTTTTATCCAATGCGGGGTTGAGTGTTACCGTATAGATCATGGAATGACCCCTTCCATATATTTGAAACTATTGAAACAAAAGCTATACTCAAAATAGCAACAGTCCGTATAAGCGTCAATCTGTTATTTCAACAAATAATCCCTTTCGTTTTTGTAAGGAATCACAAGAGCACATTCTCTCTGTAAATTCTGTTCTGCGTGCAAAAGGAACGGCAATGCAGATGAAGTGCCCCAAAAAGTTAGACAATCTTTTGAAGTAAAAATTGTTCAAGCTGCCGAAAGGGCTTGTTGGCTGTGAACCGCAGGCAGCAAGCCCTTCGATTTTGCCTTGATTCTGCGGTTGTTGTAGTAGTCCGGATAGTCAATGAGTTCCTGCTTGAAGTGCTCCATGGACTGAAATTTTTGCAAATACAGCAGTTTGCTCTTGAGCAGCCCGAAAAAATTCTCAATCACAGCGTTGTCTAAACAGTTGCCCTTCCGGCTCATGCTTTAACGGATACCCTTTTTCACGAAGCATCCATTGGTATTGCTTGTGCTGGTACTGCCAACCCTGATCCGAGTGCAGGATTAGATTTGTGTTGTCCGGAATTTTTGCAAATGCCTTGTCCAACATCGTTGTCGCCATGCTTAACACAGGTCGATCCGAAATCGTATAACTGACCAAATCACTGCTGTGCAAGTCAAGAATGGGCGACAAATACTGCTTTTCCCCGAACAGGCTGAACTCCGTCACATCCGTTACCCATTTCAGATTTGGCTTCCGCTGTGATACGGCGATAGCTGTACCTCGAGCATCGTTTCGACCACCAGTTTCTTGAATTCTGGTGTGTATCGTTTGTTCGGTACTCCTTTTGACATTAAAATCACCCCATCTATTAGATAGTATATCACACTGTCTAACAAATGGGGTGCTGTTCAATAACCTCTCCTGACTTTTCCTGTTCTGAACGCAAAGGGTCTCCCGCCAAATGGCGGGAGACCCTTTCTCATTTTATCGGCTTATTTACCGGTCTTTTCACACAGCTTCTGCATGATAACAGCTACCTGTGCACGGGTGGCCGTCCCCTGCGGGTCAAAACGGTTGCCCGATTTGCCGCTCAGCAGACCAGCCTTCTGCATTCTGGTTACAGCGTCCTTCGCATAAGCGCGGATGCTTGCGCTGTCGGCAAATGCAGCTGCACTGCCGGTTTCCTCTACCTTGGTGCCGGTGGCGGTCAGGTAATTGTCCATGATAACCGCAGCCTGCTCACGGGTGATGAGCGCATTCGGATTGAAATGCGAAGCGTCCACGCCGGAAACGATCTTATTGGCTGCTGCCCAGTTGACGTATGCGTTGTAGTACATTTTGCTGTCTACGTCGGCAAACTGGCTCTGGGTGTTGTACGCGGAGATATCTGCGCCTGCCATACGGCCAAGTACGGTGACAAACATGCCGCGGGTCATGCCCTCGTTCGGGGAGAAGGTGGTTGCGGTCGTGCCGTTGAACAGCGCCTTATCGGTCACATATTCGATGGCATCCTTTGCCCAGTGGCCCGCGATGTCGGTAAAGGTGCTTACCGTACCCTCAACGACCTTAACATTCTTGCCCACGGTGCCGTAGTCGTCGTAATCCACAGAGTAATCGTTGAATACATCATCGGATTCGTAGCCTACTGCATCGGTGAAGGTGCCCTCGTTCCAGTCTGCCAGCGTTGCCCAAGTATTGGCATTGCCAGCCTTGATGGAATACGAGTTGATAACCGGAATATCGGTGGACTTCTCTGCAACAGAAGAGTTCAGTACGGTAGTAACGCGAACATACTTTGCACTGCCCAGTGCGGAAATATCAACCGTGTTCTTGCCGTTCTTCAGCTCTGCGGACTGGGAAGCCTTTACGGTCTTGCCGTCGTCCGAGGTCTCAACGGTTGCGGTTGCAGAAGCCGCGCCGGTGATCTCTGCGTTATAGGTAAACTGTGCTGCACTGCCGGTCATTGCGCGCCACTCAGTGGTGTGCGTGCCCTTGGTGACGATATTCTCCGGTGCGTAATCCAGCCATACGACCAGCTTGTCGCTTTCCGGACCCTTTGCAGTCGGATTTGCGTAAATCTGCTTGTTCTCCTCTGCGGTCAGCTTGGTGGTGTAGAAGCGGAGCTGGCCGATGTCGCCCGTCAGCATGGTGTGCGTCTTGCCGCGGCCGCGGTCTGTCAGCAGATGACGGTGGAATGCAAAGCCGGAGTACATGGACTTGCCTTCCCAGTTGCGGATCTCAGAATCAAAATTCGGTGCATCGGTGTGACCGCTTGCCTTGGTATCCTCGTAGCTGTCGCCGCCGGTTGCACGATCAAAGCCGCCGGTGTACTGTACCCACTTGCCGAGGGTAACGCCGCCGCCCATATTCTCGTCGTCGTTCCAGAAGTACTCGCCGTTATCGTTGTTGAAGCCAATGCCATAAGTAACCATGCCGGTCTTGCGGACTGCCATGCGGAACAGGTAGTTGGTGCCGTAGCTGATGGAAGCGCCCTTCATCAGCAGCGGGTTGTGGTCCCACTCATCGCCCGTTGCCAGACGATCGATGTTTGCCCAAACCATGCCGGTAACGCCGTTGTCTACCACATAGTTCTTGTTATCCGGAATTTCCACATAATCGTCCACGCCGTCCAGAGACAGACCCCAGCCGCCGTTGTACTTAACGAGCGTCGGATTGCCGCGGATGATGCCGTCGTTGCCCTTGCCGGACTTATCCTTTACGATCGGGGTGCCCTGCATGGAGCCGAGCACGGCAACGGTCTTCTCTGCCGAGTTGCCGACCTTGACGGTATAGCTGCCGCCTGCCGGTGCCTTGTAGGCAAACTCAACCGTGCGGGTCTCGCCTGCCTTGAGCGCAGTCTTCTGCGAGGTAACGGCTGCGCCGTTGATGTACAGCACTGCCTCTGCGGTGCCGTCCTCATTGCCGATGTTCTGCACATCCGCCTTGGTGTAGATGACATCGCTGGTCGGCTCGCTTACCGTGCCGCTGCCAAGCTGCAGGCGCAGGTTGCTGTAGGTGTAGGTTGCCTTGCGGAAGGTAACATTGACGGTCTTGGTGTAGCTGTCCAGCTTGAGGGTATGCGTGCCGAGTGCGGAAAGCGTCAGCGGTGCGCTCAGCGTTGCGGACTCGCCGGGATTCAGACCGACAACACGCTCCTTGCCGCTCTTGCCGAACTCATACAGCCAACGGTCGGTGCCGTTGTCCTTGACACACATGGAGGCGGTTGCCAGACCCTTGCCGACATTGGTCACCTTTGCGGATACCGTGACAGTGCCGTTGGACTGAACGGTGTCCGGGGTGATGGAAATATCGCTGTACGCCAGCTTGGCGCCGTCCTTGGACAGCGTAACCGTCTCAAATACCTTCTCGCCGTCGCTGCTCAGACCCAGGTTCTTATAGGTCAGCAGACCGTCCTTGACGGTTACTTCGAGCATATCGCCCTTGCCGGTTGCAAGCAGGTTGGGATAGTTGTCGTTTAGGCGCTGATCCGGCTTGCCGGTGTCGATCTTGCCGTCGCCGATGCGGGCATCGCCCTGGGTTACATACAGGGTATCCGCGCCGCGCTTCGGGTCAGCAGAAGCATAGCGGGAATACAGATGGGTATGGCCGCTGAACATGATATTCACGTTGCCGTTCTCCACGATGGAGGGAACGTACTTGCGGGTCAGGTCATCCTCGAACGGATGGTGCATGGTAACAACGCGGAAGTCAGCCTTCTTGGCATTGTCGGTTGCAAGATCAGCCTTGAGCCAGTCGAGCGACTCGTTTACAACGGCCTTGGTTGCCGCATCTGCCTCGCCGCCGCCCGCAGTGGAGTTCAGCTCGAACAGGGACCACGGGTTGCTGTCCAGCATATCGAAATGCACCGGACCGCAGTCAAACGCTACGTTGCGTCCGGTCTCGTTGGACTTATACTGCTCCTTCTGCACCTTGGTGACATACTCATCAAAGTAGACACCGTAATCGTGGTTGCCGCTGTTGTAGATGACCGGCACATTGTGCAGGAACGAGCCGACATTCTGGAACCAGTACGGGAACTGATCCTTCTGAGAGCCGGTGCCCTCTACCATATCGCCGGTATGCAGGATAAAGTCCGGATCGAACTGTGCGATCACGTCGGAAACCTTAGTTGCCGTTTCAAAGCGATGGCTGTCGCTGACAACCACAAAGCGGATCTCATTCGAATTTTCGGGCAGCGTGCGGAAGTGACCATCCATAGTCTGTCCGTCCTCGGTCTCAACCTTGTAGGTATAGGTCGTACCCGGAGTCAGATCGGTCAGGCGGGCACGATACATGTGCATGCTCTCACCCTTAAACTTTTCGCCCTCCTCTACCGGAACCTCGAGCGTTTTCTTGTCCGCATCGCTCGTACCGTAGGTAATGGTGGACTTCATCGGTTTATCCAGTTCCCAAACGACAACCATGCCGTTTGTTTTCGGGGTCATCAGGTACGGACCCGTCAGGAAGGAGCCGGTATCCGTCCTTCCGATTGCGAAAGCAGTGCTCGGCACCAGTGTTGCCAGCATCACGGCCGACAGCACACCGCTGAGCAGCCGCCGCATACGCGAAGATTTTTTAGCCATTTTCTTTTCTCCTTTCTCTTCACGGTACGGCTGCCGCCATACCGCCGCGTCTATGTTAAACCTTTTAAGTTAAGGCAATACCGCATAATTGAACAAGAGTGATTTGCGAGTAAATTTTGCGTACTGACGAGGCCCAGTTTTGCGGTAATACTTGATGTATTACCGTGAAACTGCAACAAAGTCAGGACACAAAATTTCCGCAAAGCACCGCGGCAGTGCGACCGGAGCCTGCACAAGGAGCCGCCGCTTTAATTGTGCGGTGTTGCCTTAAGGTTCGCGCGCTGTAAATATGCGTGTCGAAGTACGAAATCAGCCGCGTGCGGTTCTCGCCTGCCCACTCCAGATCGTAGGTGATGAGCTTGACCTCGTCCAGCGACGGCAGTCCGTCCGCTGCGCGGGCGGTGCTGTTTGCCGGAAGACGGCAGCTTTTCGCTTCGATGTAGCATTCCTCTCCGCGGGAAGAGGTCAGCCAGTCGATAAAGGTGCGGGCGTTTTCGCGCTCCTGCTCCGGTGCACCACGCACAAGCGCGCACGCGCCGATCTCATAGCCGGTGCCGTCTGCCGGACTGCGCACCTCAATGGGATAGCCATCCAGCGCCGCACGGAAGGCGTCGTGCGAGAACACGATACCGACGGCGTATTCGCCGTTTTTTACCCGCTCTGCCGGCTCCACACCCGAACGGGTGTACAAACCGACGTTTTGGTCTAATTTTTGAAGATACTCCCACGCCTTGTCCTCGCCGCGCATCTGCACAAGCGTTGCCAGCGTGGTATACGAGGTACCCGAGCTTTTCGGAGTTGCCATCACAATCTGCCCTGCCAGTGCAGGCGACAGCAAATCGTCCCAGCAGGTCGGCATCGGCGTTCCCGTCCGTGCAAACCAGTCGGTGTTGCAGGCGAAGCACAGCGTGCCGATGTAGATCGGATTCCAAACGCCCTGCTCATCCTGATAGGCTTCGGGCACATCGGTCAGCTCGGGACTTTGATACGCCTCCAGCAGACCGGCCTCTCGCAGCTGAATATAGTTATCCGCCGATCCGCCCAGCAGCACAGAAGCCTGCGGGTTGTCCCGCTCCTGCTCGAGCCGCGCGGTCATTTCTCCGGCAGGAAGATGAATACAGTCCACGGTGATGCCGGTCTCCTTGCGGAAGGCACTGCAGTACAGCAGCGTTTCCGACTCCGGCAGCGGACTGTAAACGGTAAGATGGTCATATTTCGGTGTTTCTGTCCCCTCCTCCATCGCATGATTGTGCTCCTGCGGTGAGGGATCGTTCTGCTGCTGACCCGTACAGCCGCAGAGCAGTCCGGTCAGCAGCAGAACAACAGGAAGAAAACATATTCTTTTCATAGTTTCCACCTCGATACAAAAGGCGGGCAGCTTTTCTCTGCCCCTATACTATAACAGTTTAAGCGGCTTCGCTCTACCGTCCATCATCCGATAAAATTTTACCATTCAAGAAGGCCGTTCCTGAACGGTGAATTTCTTACGATATTATTTTAGGCAGTACCGCATAATTAAGCAAGAGCGATTTGCGAGTAAATTTTACGGACTGACGAGGCGTGGTTTTGCGGTAATACTTGATGTATTACCGCAAAATCACAACAAAGTCAGGGCACAAAATTTCCGCAAAGCGCCGCAGCTTTAATTGTGCGGTATTGCCTCATCTCTCTTCCGACCGGCTGCGGTACTCGCGCGGCGAAACACCGACGTGCTTTTTGAACAGATAGCTGAAATAGTGCGAATCCTGATAACCGACGTCGAACGCAATATCGCTCATGCGGCTGTTGCCCTTGGTCAGCAGATGCTTTGCCGCCTCGATGCGGACAGCGGTCAGATATTCGACAAAGGTCTGACCGGTCTCCTGCGAAAACACGGTGGAAAAATGGTTCGGACTGAACCCGACCTCTGCCGCCACCATGTGCAACGAAATACCGCTGTCCGCATAATTTTCGCGGATAAACTCCTTTGCACGGCTGATCTCCGCGCTGTATCGCACATTCTGATGGCGATAACACAGACGAGTCATGCGGCCGAGCACCTCGGCGGCACAGGCCTTTGTGCCCTCGAGCGTCGCCGCCTGACTGAGCACCGCCTGCGGATCCTCCGGAGGCGGAATGCTGCCTGCCTGCACCTCATCAGCCAGCTGAGAGGCCGTGACGAGCAGATTCATCAGCAGATAATACCGGTACAGCACGCTCTGCATGTCCTGCGCCGCAGAGTCGCCGAAATAACCCTCGACAATACGCGGCACGTCCTCGGGAGCGGCATGCCGCAGCTTGTCCGCCAGTGAGCCGCCTGCCGAGAAATCGAACTCGTGCTGCACACCGGCAAAGTCCGTACTGCCGAATACGCCGTTGTCCGCACATGCGGAGGCCTGCAGCAGTGTATCCTTCGCTGTGCGGTAGCTTTCCGGCAGGGCGCTGACACGGGAGATCGGTGCGCCGATCGCGCACAGCGCGTTCCAGCCCAGCACCTGACAAAGCTCGTGCCGCAGGTTCTGACAAAACTCGTAGGCGGTTTCGCGCACAGCTTCCTCGGTCTCTCCGCGCAGCAGGAGCACCAGCCGGCGGCTGCCGCGGAAAAAGGCGCAGACCTCGCTTTCCTCGCCGCACAAACGCTCGGTCAGCGCGCGCACCTGCTCCTGCACGGCATTTTCCGGCAGACGCACGATGCTCACCAGATACTGCTTTGCTGTCAGCAGCAGCCCCCAGCGTTCTCCCTGTACAGCCGCCTCTGCAGTCGGCACGCTGCCCGAGAGCAGGTCGTTGAGAAAATGCTCACGCAGTACATCCTCCTCGCGCTCACTGCGGCTGTTTGCGCCCGCCGAGCGAAGCTGCTGCTGCTCCTGCTCAATCTGCTCGGCAATCTGTCCGAGCGTTTCGAGCAGCTGCGCCGAGCTGACCGGCTTGAGCAGATACGCATCCGCGTGCAGCGAAACCGCCTTCTGTGCATACTCAAATTCATCGTGTCCGCTGAGGAACACAATACGCAGCCATGGCATGGTGCGCCGTACAACCTTTGCCAGCTCCAGACCATCCATAAACGGCATGCGGATGTCCGTAATGAGCACATCCGGCTTCATTTCCATCAGCATAGGCAGTGCCATTTCGCCGTCCGGCGCCTCACCTGCAAATAGAAAGCGTCCCTGCTCCTTTTCAATGCAGTTGCGGATGCCGTCCCGGATGATCTCCTCATCATCCGCAATGAATACACGCATCATAGCGTTTTCCCCTCCTGTTCGTCCGGTACGGTGAAGCTGATGCGTGTGCCGTGCCGGTATTCACTCTCAATCGTCAGTCCGCAGCCGTAATACAGCCGCAGGCGCTGTTCTACATTGCGCAGACCGTAGCCGCCCTTGCCGTCCGGGTCAAGCGGTGCGCCATTCTGCAGCGAGGTCCGTACCTCGGCAAGACGCTCCGGTGTCATGCCCATGCCGTTGTCCTCCACGGCGAAGTACATGCCTCCTGCCTGCCTGCGGCCGGTCACGGTGATCTGTCCTCTGCCGCGCCTGCGCTTAATGCCGTGATAAATCGCGTTTTCAACCAGCGGCTGCAGCACGATTTTCAGCATATACCGCTCATGCAGCGCGGGATCAATATCAATCGTATACCGCATGATGCTGCCGTACCGCACCGACTGAATCTGCAGATAGTTTGCAACGTGCTGTTCCTCGCGCTCGACCGTGATGTAATCCGCGCCGCGGCTGAGCGAGATGCGCAGAAAGCCGGTGAACGCCATCGTCATCTCGACAACCTCGCTGTTGCGGCCCTCTTCGGCCAGCCAGACGATGGTTTCCAGCGTATTGTACATGAAATGCGGCGTAATCTGCGCCTGCAGCGCCCGCAGTTCAGCTTTTTTAACGGTCTTTTCCTGCTCGACCCGCTCATGAATGAGCGCCCCTAGCTGCTCCGCCATTGTATTGAGATCGCGTGTCAGCAGATGCAGCTCGTCGATCTCGGTCGGCGGGACGCGCTCGGTCAGCTCACCGGCGGCAATGCGGTTGGCAAACTGCTCCAGCTGCCGCAACGACGCGCCGATCGCACCTTCCAGATTGTCGGATGCCCGAATAGTCAGCCAGACCATCACGCCGACCAGCACAATGAGTGCAAGCGCTGCCGCACCCAGTCCGTGCTGAATGCGGGCGTTGAAACGGCCCATGCGGGCGATCTCATTCTCGATATAGCGGTCAAGCATGCTGCCCGCCAGATGGCCGACGCTGTGAATCTCGCGGTACAGCGATTCGTTGCGGCTGACTGCGGCACCGGCGTCCATCTGCGTTTCCAGCTGATCAACGTAGCTGTCGATCGTGCGGATGGCGCGCAGCGCCGCGTTGAGGTACTGTGCCTCGTCCTCTCCGGCACTGTCCAGCATATCGTTCAGTTCCCACAGAGCGCTGTCGATCAGCATCCGCTGCCGTCCATCCTCGAAGGAAATACGGCCAGAAACCACGTTCCACACCTCATCCGGCAGGTCCTGCACCAGCACAGTGCGGACCTCGGAGGCACGGGTCGTCAATGCAATATCCGCGCCATAGCGCTGTGTCAGCACAACCAGCAGACCGGCCAGCACGCACACCGGTAAAATCATGCAGACCACACTGTGCAGCAGCGACCGCCGCAGCAAGCCGTGCAGGCTGTGATGGGATTTACGCATCGGCTGTTCCCTCCTCCGTCAGCACGGCGGTGTCCGCCAGAGCGATATAGGGTTTCCACGGTGCCTTCGCAATCTGCTGGGCTGCGTCTGCGGTCAGTTCAGCCAGCTGCGTATCATCCAGTGCGCCGATTACGGCAACCTCCCCCTTTTTCTGCAGCGCGCGCAGCTCTGCACCGCCGCCAAACGCACAAATCAGCACATCCTTGCCCGGTTTACGGCCGTGGCTGTGCAGATAATCCACCGCACCGAGCGCCATCGCGTCATTCTGGGCGAAAATATAGCCGATTTCGTCCAGATGATCCTCCATCTCCTCCAGTATTTCGCAGCCGCGCGAGCGCATGCCGTCGCCGCACAGGCTGTAGGTTACGGTCAACCCGTGTTCCTCCAGAGACGCGCGGCAGCCGCGTGCAATCTCTCTTGCGTCCGAAGCATTTACCGTGCCGTAAAGCTCCAGTACACCGTCCCGCGGCATGCGCTGCTGCAGAAGCGCATCCGCCGCCTGCTCGGCGAGCGACGCATAATCAAATCCAATATGCTGCAGCGGCACATCATCCACGCCGCGTATCGCGCGGTCTATCGACAGCAGCGGCACGGAGGCGGATTTTGCTTCGCGCAGCACGTTGTCCCAGCCGCTTTCCACCAGCGGCGTAAATGCGATTGCGTCCACCTGATACACGATCAGCGCACGCACGGCTTCAATCTGCGCCTCCTGCGTGCGCTCGACCGGCATTTCCAGCACTTTGAAGCCATGTTCCTCCGCCGCATGTACAAGCGCTTCGGACTGCGCTTCGCGCCGGTCATCCTCTGCCGCCGTGGTGACAATACCGAGCACCGGCACATGGGCATTCTCTTTTTCCGGCTGTGCCAATCCCTGCAGCAGCCGCAGCATCACAACTGTGCAGAGCAGCAGCAATGCCGCCCCTTTCCATCGTTTCATGGTTTTCTCTCCGTTTCTCTTTCTCTCCTGAATGATTTAATCATATCACACTTTGGAGGAATGAGCCAAATGTATTTAACCATAGTATAAAAACTATCCAAATAAGCGCCTATGATATTGTGCATATTTCCTCACTTGGGCAGAGGAATATCTTCCGGCGCAGTCGGATCTACTTGCATTAGCTGTTGATATGCGGTATAATATCAATAAGTAAAAGATAAGAATGTGCGCAACGCGCACGAAAAGCCTCGGTGTTGCAGCACCGAGGCTTTTCTATTCCATTAGAGCAGGCGGCTTAAACCTGAGGCTCACTGCCAGTTACCGCTTTCCGTCCAGCCATTTGCAAATATAGTAAGCAACTACACTTGCCTCAACAGAAAGTAAAAAAGATAAGAAAATATGCACAACGCACACCCCCTTTCTCTACCTTTATGGGGGGCAGTAGCACTATCAGTATATCATAGCCGTAGCGAATCGACAAATACCGACAAAAGGAGCGCAGATTGCAATCATCTGCGCTCCTTTTGCACCTGTATTACCGATCATCTTTTTTTGTCGAAATCTCCGTCTGCTCGGCTTCGCGCGCCTTCCTGCGCCGACGGCGCAGGACCGCAACAGCGCCGCCTCCGGCAGCAGCCAGCAGGAGCACCGGCCAGAACATCACCGCACCGACGATGAGCGCGCGAACCGCGTTAACCAGACCGCGTGTTCCGGTCTTAGCCGCCTGCGCGAGCTGTGCGCCGAAGCCGCTGCCTTCTGGCGTTGCGGTCAGCGTCTGAACCTCTTTCAGATCCACATAGAAGGTCGAAAATCCGACCAGATCATCGTAATGACGCTTAGAGCCGGTCAGCGAGTCGATCTCGTATTCGCAGTCGGCCAGCGCGTTCTCGAGAGAGATAATATCCTCCATCTTATCCGCCTGATCGAGCAGCGCCAGCAGCCGCTCGTGCTTGGTGGTCAGCGTTGCCAGACGGGTTTCGATATCGGTATACTGCTCGGTCACGTCCTCGCTCGAACGCGAGCTGTACACCACATGCACGCTGCTGCCGAGCTGCTCGTAAAACGCCTCAAACTTCTCCTGCGGAATGCGCAGGACATAGCTTGCATGTCGGCTGCCCGCATCGCCGGAAAGACTGCTCGATTCAAGATAGCCGCCTGCATCCGCTGCCATTTTCTCAATATCCGCAGTGGCTTTGTCGAAATCCTGCGTTTCGAGCGTCAGATTAGCGTTCAAAATCAGCTTGGCGTTCTTTCTCACCGCAGAAAAGTCCGCACCGCTCTCAGCGGTATCTGCCGACGCTTCCTCGGTCCAGCCATTCATGTCACCCGGCATACTGCCGCTGTCACCGGCTGCCGCCGATGCCGAATTGCTGACGCTTGCTCCGCAGGCGGAAAGCAGCAGCAAAAGTGCAAGGAACAGGGGGAACAATCGTTTTTTCATAACAGACACCTCGTTTCTTGAGCGGTGCGGCGCACGGCCGCTGTATTTTCTCTTGTTACTTGATTAGACGAGATGCCGTGCGATTTGGTTCCCTCTGTTCTGTATATCAATCAAACGATTTTTAATACCGCATTCTATTGAAATCACGGTCGATTTTGCGTCTTTCTCTTGCAACCCTGTCGTTCTTCACCTATAATAGAATATAATAACCGAATAAATATTCAGCAAACCAGGCGAAAGCCTGCGGCGCAAAGCTAAGAAGCCGCTTTCGCAATGACTGCGAAACCGACTTCACAGGGCCTGTAAAATGGCAGCCAGCTGCCTCGTTTGAGATGCACAGATGCATTACCGATGCAGCAGTGCATCTTTTTTCTTTTACAGAGAAATGCCGGACGCATTCCGGCTTACGGAGGGGAATATGAACAAAATTACAACCAGACTGAAACGGTGCGGCTGTCTGCTGCTGTGCCTCTGCCTGCTTATGCCGCTGCTGCAGGGCACAGCCGCCGCTGTGCAGGATTCCTCTGTCGTGCGAGTTGCATGGTATCCGGATTCCGCCTACAACATCACCTGCGAAAACGGCGAACGCAGCGGCTATGGCTACGAATATCAGCAGTCCGTCGCCGCATATACCGGCTGGACCTATCATTACATCGAAGCAAACTGGCCGGATTCACTGAACATGCTGCAAAAGGGCGAAATCGACCTGATGGCCGGCGTATCCTACGCCGAGGGCCGTGCCCAGACCATGCTGTTTTCCGATCTGCCGATGGGCGAGGAAAAATATTACCTGTATGCAAATCTCGCCGCTGCCAACATTTCCGTATCCGATTTGACCACCCTGAACGGCAAGCGCATCGGCATGCTGTCCGAAAGTATCGCGACCACGCAGTTCTGCGAATGGGAGACGCGCCACGGTCTGCACACCGAGCATGTGACCATCACCAGCGACGAGGACGCAGCCGCCAAGATCGCCAGCCGCGAAATCGACGGTTTTATCTCGGTCGAGAGTCCCCAGTGGCAGAAATACGGCCTGTCCGCGATCACCTCGTTCGGCAGCTCGGATGTTTACTTCGTGATCAGCAAAAGCCGTCCCGACCTCAAGGAAGCGCTCGATAATGCCATGCGCCGTATTGCACACGACAAGCCGTTCTATCAGGATGATCTGTATCAGCGCTATCTGTCTGCCCAGTCGGTCGAGCTCCTCTCGACCGAGGAGCAGGACTGGCTCCGGCAGCATGGCGCCATCCGCATCGGTTTTCTGAATCATGACACCGGTATCAGCACCTTTGATATCCAAACCGGTGATGTTACCGGTATTCTCACGGATTATGTCGTATATGCGACGAATTGTCTGGGGGATAACGCCTTGCATTTCGACCTGCACGGCTTTGACACGCAGCTTGAGCAGCTGCAGGCACTGCAGAACGGTGAGATCGACCTGATTTTTCACACCAGCCAAAACCCGCGTGCCGCCGAAGAGAACGGTCTTGCACTGTCGAACACCGTCTTGAGTTTCAGTCAGGCGGCGCTTACCACGAAGAACTATTTTAATGAGCTTGAGCCAAACACCGCTGCCATCCCCAAGAACGATTTTTCGCTCAAGCAGTACCTTTCCTATAATTATCCCAAGTGGACGATCCTCGAATACCCTTCAGCGAATGACGCGATCAAAGCCATGCGTACCAGCCGTGCGGACTGCTATGTAATGCGTGCCGGTCAGCTGCCGCGCTATATAAAGGACAAAACGCTGTACCGCGTGTTTCTCACACAGCCGAGCAAGACCTCGTTCGCTGTACGGCAGGGCGATACGGCTTTGCTGTCCATCCTGAACAAAACGCTCAAAACCATGCCTTCTTCCCTGCTGACCGGTGCACTTGCCATGTACGACAGTGCGCCCGAAAAGGTCACCGTTGCGGACTTTGTCAAGGACAATCTGACCACTGCCTCTGCTGTGTTCATCCTGCTCTCTCTGCTGCTGTTCGGTCTGTTCCGCAAGGCCCGGCAGTCCGCCAAACAGGCGCAGGAGCTGAACCTCAAGCTGCAGCAGAGCCAGACAGAACTGCAGGAGGCGCTCACGCAGGCCAAGGCTGCCAACGCCGCCAAAACAACGTTCCTGAACAACATGTCGCACGATATCCGCACACCCATCAACGGCATCATCGGCATGCTGACTATCATTCGCAAAAATAAGGACGACCACGCGCGCGTGCGCGACTGTCTGCATAAAATCGAGCTGTCCTCTCAGCTGCTGCTGTCTCTGGTGAACGATGTGCTGGATATGGCTCAGCTGGAAAACGGCACCGTCATTCTGCGGCGCGAATCCATGAATCTGGATGAAGTCTGCGGCAGCATTACCAATTCGGTGCTGTTTCAGGCGGAAGCCGCCGGTCTTACCGTCACCGGTGAGCATGACGATTTTTCCGGTATTTACGTCCGCAGCAGTGCGCTGCATCTGAAAAAAATCCTGATGAATCTATTCACCAACTGCGTGAAATACAACAAGCCCGGCGGTTCCATCCATATGCAGATGCACATGCTCGAACGGACGGATGCGAAGATCACCTGTCAATTCATCATCGAGGACACCGGTCTGGGCATGTCCGAGGATTTCATCAAAAACCATCTGTTCAATCCATTTGAGCAGGCGGACGAGTCCCCCCGCTCAAGCTATATGGGTACCGGACTCGGCATGTCTATCGTGCATCAGCTCATCGAGCAAATGGGCGGCACCATTTCGGTGGAGAGCAAACTCGGTGAAGGCAGCCGGTTTACCGTCGTACTGCCGTTTGAACTCGACCGTGACGCGACCGCAGCAGCAGCTTCGACGCAGACACCGTCAGATATTTCCGGCGCGCGGCTGCTCGTTGCCGAGGATAATGAGCTCAACATGGAGATTGCAATCTTCCTGCTGCACGACAGCGGTGTGCAGACCGTGCCGGTGCAGAACGGCAGGCAGGCGCTTGCAACCTTCCGAGACTCCGAGCCGGGCAGCTTTGATGCCATTCTCATGGACGTGATGATGCCTGAGATGGACGGTCTGGAGGCTGCAAAAGCTATCCGGGCACTCGACCGGCCGGACGCGAAAACCATTCCGATTATCGCCATGACCGCCAACGTCTTCAAGGAGGACCGCGAGAAGTGTCTCGCCGCAGGCATGAACGCGCATCTGTCTAAGCCGCTTGACGCCGAGGCGATGAAACGAACCATCTCCGAGCAGCTGAAAAAGCGGAAGTAAACACAAAAAGCGGGAGAAACCTTTGGTTTCTCCCGCTTTTACTCTGCAAATCTTACTCAATTTCCTCGTCGTGCTCCATGGCTCTGACAAGCGGCGCCACCATCTGCTTCTTCCGGCTGACAACGCCGGGCAGGACGACCGAATGCTCGCCGCAGTCGGTCTTGAAGGCCGCACGAACCAGCTGCTGCGCGCCCTTGCCGACGTAGAGCAGCTCTGTCTTTTCCTCGATAATGTTGGTCAGCATAGCGAACAGCATGGACAGACCGCTCGATGCCAGGCAGCTTTCCATGTACTCGAGCATTTTATCACGGATGCCGGACAGCTCGTTCTCACTGACACTCGTCACCTGCGAAATCGCAATCTTCTGATTCTGCGCCTGGAAATACTTGAAATCCATGTGGAACAGCTCATCCATCGAGCGATCAAGCAGACGCGAGCTGGAACGGAACATTTCTGTTGCATACTGCTTGATGTCCAGACCGACGATTTTCGCCAGCTCTTCTGCAGCCATGCGGTCAAGCGGCGTACACGTCGGCGAGCGGAACATCAGCGTGTCCGACAGGATTGCCGAGCACAGCAGACCCGCGATTTTCGGCTCGATCTCCACGTTGTGCTCATGGTACATCTGCGTGATGATGGTCGCGGTGCAGCCGAGCGGCTGATTGCGGAAGTAGATCGGTCCGCTGGTCTCCACCGAGTCAATGCGGTGGTGGTCGATGATCTCAACAATATTGGTCGAACGAATGCCTTCGGCGGCCTGATCGCGCTCGTTGTGATCGACCAGAATGACCGACGGACGCTCCAGATCCAGCAGGTTGCGCTGTGAGAACATACCGACGTATCGTCCCTGTTCATCCATCAGCGGGTAATAGCGGATACGCTTTTTGGAAACCGTGCGCTTTACATCCTCAACCGTTTCCTCCGGCTCGAAGGTGATAAGACCCTTTTTCCGCATCACATGCCGCACCGGAACCGCCTGACCGATAACCTTGACACAGGTGTAGGTATCATACGGGGTGGCGATGATGGAAACGCCGTTCTCCGAGGCCAGCTTTCGGATGGTGCGCGAAACCTTGGAGCCGAGACCGATGACTATGCAGCCGGCGCTCATCTCAATGGCGCACAGCTGGCTTTCGTAACGGTTGCCGAGAATGACCATATCATTTTTGCCGATATAGTCCTCGAGCACGTCCGGATTAGCCGCCGCAACGACCACACTGCCCTGCTCAAACCGCTGGTCAATGTCGCCAACCTCGAGCGTGCCGTCAAGCACATCGACCAGATTGCGATAGCTGGTCTTGGCCTCCGCCAGCGCATTGGCGTCCTGATCCTCGATGTAGAAGCGCGCGATGTCGCCCAGCGTCAGCAGACCCTTCAGATGGCGATCCTCATCGACAACGGCCAGCGTCTGAATATCATTTTCGTTCATGTAATCCCATGCACGGTGCAGCGACAGCTCCTCGCTGATGCCCGGCACCTCGCGGTACTGCACATCGCTCAGGCGCGGCTCAAACGACTTGATGTAGCGCGGCGGCTCCACGCCGAAGCGTTCGAGCACAAATTTGGTCTCCGCATTGACGTGACCCGCGCGGCAGGCTATGTATTCTCCGCCGGTCAGCCTGCGCTTGAGGTGCGCGTAGCAGATTGCAGAGCAAATGGAATCCGTATCCGGATTGCGGTGTCCGATAACAAAAACTGGGTTCATGCACTGATGCTCCTTTATGTGATAAGGGATGGCTCCCCTTCGGAATCCGTTTGATGGAATGAAACCTTGTGGTTTGATTGTATCATTTAACCGGGGAAATCGCAAGGTATGGAAGAGGAATCCGACTCAAAACCATCTGCGGCCGCACTGCGTAGGCGATGGAGCTGACAGCACGGATTCCGCCGCTGCACCGAAAATCCTGCCGAAGTCCGCTTCTCCGTCTGCTCGCCTACCTTTTGAAAAACCGAAAATCGCAGCAGTCACCGCCGCAGCCCAGCGTTTTTGTGCGCGAAAAGCCGAGCTTGCGCAGTCCGCCGTAGGTCACATCATCCACGTCGCAAAACAGCGGACACAGCTCCGGACAGCCGTTTTCCTGGCACGCCGTGTGCCAGAGACACTTGGTAATCGACGCGGAAAAGTGCGTTTTGTCGTGTTCCTGTGTGCTCTCCCACAGGTCGGAGGTACGCATGATTTTGAGAAAACAATAGCTGTAAATCCGATAAAATCCCGGCACAAACTCCATTTTCACCGTGAAAGCGTGCTTTTCTGCCGCCACCCAGTCCATCATGTACGTCCGCATGTGCGTAAAGGTTTCCTCCGCAGGCAGCTCTGCCTGCAGCACCTTGTACAGCGCAATGCGCGGCAGAATGGTCTGCACCAGTGTTTTCATCTGGTTTTTGGACCTGTTTGCTGCGGTTTTGATTAACCTATCCAGCATTTTTTCCTGTCGTGAAAACAGCGAGCCGCCCCTGCTTCCGCCGAAGGTCTGTACCAAAAACTCCTTAATTTGCTTTTGCTGTTTGCTTTGCATAATTTCTTCATCTCTTTGCTTTTGCGGGATTCCAGTGTCAATCGTTAGTTAGTTCATCCTAACTATATCACACCGGCTTTCAATATGCCACCTTAATATACGAAAACCCTGCCGTTAATCGACACGGGATTGCTTTTCGCCAGTCTCGTTTGCTTTGTTATTCCGCGCAGAAATACGCAGTCTGCAGTTTCCCAGGGTGCTTATACCGTACCACTCTCGTTCCGCGAGCATGGCAAAAATGGAAAACTACCTGCAAAAAATTGAAGGAAATAGAAAGAAAGGAGCATCTGGGCAAGTACAGCAGACGTGACAAGGAGAACCTGCAGATTGCAGAGAAGGTGGAACAGCTATCTATGCAGCATCCGGACAAAGGCTATCGCCGTATCCGAGATGACATCGTTGATATCCTGCTCAGTGAGCCGGCACTCGACAGCAAGGCATCTGCTCTGTCCACCGAAGCGTTTCGGTGGGATCGGTTTGGATAATCTTCCAAAATCATTCGTACACCAAGACAATCCCATTCCTGCATCGTCAGCCTTTTGTCTCCCCGTGCGCGATATTGTCCGCAAATTTCATCCATATTGTTAAAACTGCGAAAAATGCCTTGCATATTCCACACAAAAAGTGCTATAATCATTGCGAAAAAATAAAAAGGAGGCAAGCCCTATGGACAGTTGTGACAGACGAAATGTACATATGACGATGGATACAGACTATGCTGCTGTTTCGAGTGTCCGTAAGCATCCTCTTTTGAAATAAGCGCTGAGCCTTGCTCCATCGTGATGAACAAGTCCACAACTGATGTTTGTGTCACTGTATCTGTTACGGTGGATTTTTTGTGCTCTTTTCCGGGCACAGAAGGAGGCTGATTATGAAAAAAGCAACATGGAAAAAAACATCTTTTGCCGAGAAAATCGTTGAGATCATCCGCACCTCCCCTTCGATCAATGAGATGCGGGAACAGCTGCAGGATTATCACGACAACGATATCGCACAAAGCCTGCAATGCCTAAACCGCGCGGAACGCAATCTGCTGTACAGCGCACTTGATGCGGAATGGCTGGCGGAAATCATCTCCTATCTGGATGATCCGGCGGAATACATTGATGAAATCGGCATTGACAAGCTGGCCGAAATTCTGAACGAAATGGATGCGGACGACGCGGTCGATCTGTGGGAGAACATCGACGAGAGCGTAAAAGTAAAGCTGCGCCCGATGATCGATGACGAAACCAAGTCAGCCATCCTGCTTATCAATTCCTATGACGACAGCGAAGTCGGCAGCCTGATCACGACCAACTACATCTGCATCAAGCAGAACCTGACCATTCGGCAGGCCATGCACGAGCTGGTAAAGCAGGCCGGTGAAAATGACAACATTGGAACGATTTATGTAGTCGATGATAAAAACCGCTTCTGCGGTGCAATCGACCTGAAGGATCTCATCGTTGCCCGAGAGAACGTTCCGCTGGATTCCATCATCAGCTACGCGTATCCGTATCTGCTCGACCACGAGAAAATCTCAGAGAGCATCGAGAAGATCAAAGATTATGCCGAAGACTCCCTGCCGGTGCTGAATAAGGATAGAAAGATCATCGGTATCATCACCGCACAGGACGTTGTCGAGGCCGTGGATGACGAGCTCGGCGAGGACTATGCAAAGCTCGCCGGTCTGTCCGCCGAGGAGGATCTCAACGAAACCACCAGGGAAAGCATGAAAAAGCGCCTGCCGTGGCTGATCATCCTGCTGTTCCTCGGCATGGGCGTTTCGACCGTTGTCGGTGCATTTGAAGGCGTTGTAGCCGTGCTGCCGGTCGTTATCTGCTTCCAGTCGCTAATTCTCGATATGGCCGGCAACGTTGGTACGCAGTCGCTGGCGGTTACGATTCGTGTGCTGATGGATGAAAACCTGAGTGCTAAGGACAAGCTGCACCTCACCTTCAAAGAAATGAAGGTCGGCACCTGCAACGGCGCGCTGCTCGGCATTATGGCGCTTGTCTTTCTCGGTGCATACATAGCGCTGTTCAAGGGCTATGCCATCGGACATGCGTTCCTGATCTCCGGCTGCGTTGGCATATCACTGCTTGTAGCGATCGTGATTTCCAGTCTGGTCGGTACGCTCGTGCCGATCCTGTTCCATAAAATCAAGGTAGACCCGGCGGTTGCGTCCGGTCCGTTGATTACGACGATCAACGATCTGGTTGCCGTTGTAACATATTACGGTCTGGCATGGATTCTGCTGATTCAGCTTTTGCATATTGTTTGAGTGAAAAAACACCCTCTATATCGAATGATATAGAGGGTGTTTGCTATCTGTTTTTGCTTTTAATCGTGCTTTCTGCGGATACCGAAGTACGCCAGTCCCATTGCGGACAGACCGCACAGAGCCGCCCACAGGCCGCCGATATCGCCCGTCTTCGGAACGCTGGACGTCGGAGTCTTGCTGTCGGGAATGTTCACTGTCTTCGTTTTATCCGGCGTCTTGGTCTGTGTTTCCGGCTTAGTCGTCGGAACCTTGCTGTCCGGGATGTTCTCCGTCGGCTTCAGCGGATCAAGCGGCGTAGGCTGATCCGGAATGTCAACCGGAGGCTTCGGATCGGGATCGGGAGTCGGTTTCGGGTCCGGCTTGTGGTGACCGCCGCCGCCACCGCCGCCGCCGGATCTCTTGCTGTTGGTGATGGTAAAGCCATCTGCCATGCTGCCGGAAATCGAGGTATTAAAGCCGTCAACGGCCTCCTCTTCGACGGTATAGGTGTAAGCGCCGTCCAGATTTGCAAAGGTGTACGACCAGGTCTTGCCGTCCTTGTCGGTGGATCTTTCGCTCAGAAGCACCGTACCGATTGCGGTTCGCGTGCCGTCCTTCGCAATGCGGATAAGGTTTACGGTAACAGCGGTCGGATACGCGCTTGCGCCGCTCCAAACCTTGTGTACGGTGAGGGAAACCGGATTTTCCAAGGTGTCCTCACCCGGAATGATCACTTCGCCGTTTGTGCCGACACCGCCGCCGCGTTCTGCGGTATTGCCCATAATCTTGAGCGGTGCGGTTTCAGCCAGTGCCTTGCTCTCTGCGGAAACAACAGCCTTGAGACCGTAGCCATTGGTCGCACCGGAAGCCGGCTTAACCGGGGCACCCGGATTCGCTGCATCGTAGCGGTCGCCTCCGAAAGCACCGTAGTTTTGATCACCCGCGCCGATCGAGGTATCGCGGTACCAGGTTACCAGTCCGCCGCCGTACATCTTGCCGCTGAAGCTGGTGGAATACGTCTCGTTCCACTTAAGCAGGAATGCCGCATCATCAGCAGATTTGCCTGCCGTGTTGCCAAATACAGCTGCATCCGTGCCAAGGCTTACCGTGCCCACCGGGCAGGACCAAATGCCGCCGCCCTGAATGGCTGCCGTGTTTGCGGTGATCAGCGCATTCTTAATAGTGATCGACCACGGTGCATGGCTGACGTAAACGCCGCCGCCCTGTCGACGCGCTTTATTGTTCACGATATTGCCGCCTTCGAGTACAACGCGGTCTCTGCCGGACCAGCTGTATACACCGCCGCCGCAGGATGCCGTATTGTTCGAAATCGTGCCGCCGGTCATGTGGAACCGGCCGCCGCCAACCGTGTCATTCTCGCTCAGAACGGCCGTTGCAACGCCGCCGCCCATGCCGTTGGTCTTGTTACCGGTAATCGTGCCGTTTGTCATTTCAAATGCTGCGTTACCCTCTACGAAGACACCGCCGCCGCCTGCATTCGGCTTCTGAATTGTATCGGAAGCGACTGCCGTGCTGTTGCCGGAAATCGTACCGCCGGACATGGTGAACGTGCCGTTCTCACGCACGCATACACCGCCGCCGCGCTTTGCCGTATTGTCGGCAATCGTGCCGCCGTTCATGGCAAATTTGCCGCCGTTCTTCACATAAACCGCGCCGCAGTTTGCGGAGGACGAAGCGGAAATGCTGCTGAGCTCGCCGTTCCCCATGGTGAAGGAGCCGCCGTCTACCGTAATCGCACCCATGTTCGAGCCGCTCAGGCTCATGCGGGTAATCGTGCCGCCGTTCAGCGTCATTGCGCCGTTTACCTCGGCAAACGAGCCTTTAGCGATGCGGAAGCAGGAGAAATTGAAGCTGCCGTCCAGAATCAGTGCCGCGTCTTGCTCCACGCGGAAAGCCGGACCGGCGAAGCCGTTCTTGAACACAACCGAAAGGCCCTTGCCTTCATCGGTCAGCGTGATGGTCTTGCCGGACGGAATCGTAACCGTGCCGTCTATAATGAAGCTCTTGTTTGCGGTAATGGTGGTGTTTCCCTCTGCTGCCGCGTCAACGGCCTGCTGCAGCGTGGTTTCTTCGCCTTCGCGGATGTTTTTTCCATCGACAGTGACCGCAAACTTTACAGCAACACCGGCAGGAATCGTCAGCGGATTCGAGTCAATCGCAACATCTGCCGAGCATGCTTCAATATAGAAGTAGGTGATATTGGTATCTTTGTTAAATGCCTTACTGCCGATGGTCTGCAGCTGGCTTTTGCCCTTGCCCTGTTCGCCAATCTGCACGGAAGTCAGCTTGGCGCAGGTGCTGAATGCACCGGCCGAGATGGTCTGTACGCTGTCGGCAAGCTCCAGCTTTTCGATACCGGTTTTCGTGAAGGCTGCCGTACCGATGGAAACAACCCCTTCAGGGATAATCAGCGTGCCGGAAAGATTCGGACAGTTGTAGAATGCGTAGTTTCCAATATTTTTCAGCGCGCCTGGGAACATAACACTGCTGATGGCAGTGCCGCGAAATGCATAAGTACCCAGAAAATTCAGCGCATTCGGCAGAACCAAATCGCCCTCAATCTTGACATCCTTAAACGCATTATTTCCAATCGAAGTAATCGAATTCGGCAGCTGTAATTCTCCGGTCAGACCGCTGCCGCTGAATGCGCTTTCGCCAATCGACGTAACAGAATCCGACAAGTGCAGCTTGGTCAAACCTGCACACTTGCTGAACGCACTCTTGCCGATGACCGTGATATGAGACCAGTCAACGCCGGTAATTCCGGTGCTCGAAAATGCGTTTTCCGGAATTTCGGTAATGCTTTCCGGCAAAACGACCGTGCCGGTGATACCGGTCGTATTTGCGAACGCGCGGATACCCAGAGACTCGAGCGCATCAAAGGTATGCTCACCCAGCTCCAGCGAGAAGGACTTCATATTATTGAAGGCTTCCTGTCTAATGCTCGTCAGTGCGGAGAAATTCAGGCCTTCCAGCGTAGTCAGCGAAGAACAGTTCATAAATGCCTGAATACCGACAGAAGTGACCTTGGACAGATCAGCGACCGAAGTCAGCGCCGAGCATGCCGTGAACATATAGTTGCCGATTGCGGTAATATTATCCATGCCGTCAACAGTCGTCAGCGACTTCTGACCGCGGAAGGCATACTCGCCGATTTCCAGCGGCAGACCGCCCAGATCAACGGTTTCCAGTGCGAGACTGCGGTGATTTGCCCAGTCAAACGCATGCTCCTGAATGCCGACAACCTTGTATTCCTTATCGTCATAGGTTACGGTTTCCGGAATAACCAGCTTGGTCACGCTGTCTGCGCAGCCGGTAACAACGGCATCGCCCGAGGAAACATCATACCGGATGCTGTCCTGCGTAAACGCGGTGACTGCATACGCCGCAACCGATACCTGCTCGGCAGATTTTTCTTCAGCAGGCTTCTCCTCTGCCGGAACCTCAGCCGCAGGCGCTTTCTCCGCCGGTGCGGACGGTGCCGTCTCGGCCGGTGCTTCAGGTGTACTCGGCGATGCAGACTCGCCCGGTGCAGACGGCTCGCTCGGCACAGACGGCTCGGCATTCTCGCCAGTGCTCTCTGTCGGAGCGGGGCTGCTCGTGTCCGGTGTGCTTTCTGTATCGCTATCCTCTGCTTCCGGAGCGGATGCTGCGGGATCGCCGCTCTCGGAGTAACCGGTGTCGGTGCTGCCGTCTTCCGCTTCAGCCGCAAATGCTGCAAAAGTACCCGTACTGAACGTCAGATTAAGCGACAGCAGGATGGCCATCAGCCTTGTAAACTTTTTGCTCATACTACTCAGTCCTTTATCATGAAATCAGGAAATATATCCTCCTCGCCGGTGGTCCGTATCCGCGACAGACGAGGTGTTTTCTCTGTATGGTATAGCTTACCATACAGGGGGTACAAAAAAAGGATATATTTTGGCAGAAAGCCTTCCATACTATATCGACAAAACGTAGAAATTATTGCTATGCGATTGTACAATGTGATGAAAAGCACGGTCAGTCATGTGAAAACAATCAAAATCTGCACGAAATATCCAGTATCAGCGCATCTGACAGATATAATTTTTTCTGTCAAACGAGGAAATATATCCAATTTTACAACTTAAATCAGATATACTATAATAATATGCAAAAAACGAGGTGAGCGTATGAAGCCCCAAATACGGACTGTGATACTGTTTTTTCTGACAGCGGTGTTTGCCGTCAGCGCATTCATGCTGGTGCGCCAAATGACGAGCTACCGTGCAGGCGATGAAGCCTACGCTGAGGCTTCCGAGATTGCCGCGATACCCGAAGTGGCGGAGGTGGAAACCGTTCAGCAGCCGACCGAACAGCCGCAGCAGGAAACGCAGACCGAACCCGAACCCGCTCCGTCTGCCGACCCGTATGCACAGGCGCTGGAGCAGATGGACCTGCCCGCTCTGCAGCAGGTCAACAGTGATGTCATCGGCTGGATTGCCATTCCGGGCACCGAGATTTCCTATCCGCTGGTGCAGGGCACGGACAACGACTATTATCTGACACACACCTGGAACAAAAACAGCAGCGCAGTCGGCGCGATTTTCATGGACTGCCGCTGCTCTGCCGATTTCAGCGGCTTTAACACCATCGTGTACGGTCACCGGATGAACAACGGCTCGATGTTTGCCGCGCTGAAGCACTACAAAAAGCAAGATTTCCTGCAGGCACATCCACAGGTATATGTGACCAATGCAAGCGGAGCCCATGCGTACAGAATCTATGCGGCCTACGAGGCAGCGCTTGACGGAACCGCGTATTACAGTGCGTTTTCCGACGAAACGATCAAAAAAACCTTCATTGACGAAGGCATTTCCCTGTCGGTGATCCGCACCGGCGCAGTACCGACCGTAAACGACCATATCCTCACGCTTTCCACCTGCACCGGCAACGGGCATGCAACCCGCTGGGTAGTGCAGGCGGTCATGGAATAAAAAAACATCCCACTTGCTGTGCTTCAACAAGTGGGATGTTGTTATATGCTCCTATTCTTCCTCGTCCGCCAGCTTGGCCACGCGGACAAATTCATCCATTTCGCGTGTGCGCCATTTCTCCTTATGGCTGAAAATCTGGCGGTAGAGCGAAATATAGCAGTCCTCGACCGACAAACGGATCAGCCTTCCCTCTTTTACGCTGTTCTCGACTGCGTACCACGGCAGAAAGGATACACCGCGGTCAATCTCAAGCATGCGAATGAGCAGCGAGGTATCGCCGCACTCGAGCGACGGTGTAAGGATGGTCCGCCGTGCGGCAAGACGGCGGTTGAGTACACGGCGATAGTTATCCTGCTCGGTAAGGAAAAAAGGCTGCGTGAGCAGTTCCTCAATCGTCAGCTCTTTTCCGCCCAGCTCCTCGTGCAGCGATGCAGACGCCACAAATACGATTTCCTCGCGCTGCTCCATCAGCTTGTTCCAGTTGTTGCTGTACAGCGGCTCATCAAGCACATAGATCATGTCCAGCTCGCCGCGTTCCATATGCTCAATCAATTCTTCCGGCTCACCGACCGTGATGCGGATAGACACTTTCGGGTTGAATTTGCGGTACAGATGCAGCACCGTCGGCAGCTTGAGACATGCAAGCGACTCAATCGTGCCGATATGCAGCGAACCGCGCAGCTCTGCCGTGGATGTGACCGACATGCGCGCCTGATTGACCTGATTCATCACATCGCACGCGTGGCTGAGAAAACGCTCGCCTGTGTCGGTCAGCGCGATACGCTTTCCCATGCGGTCGAACAGACGTGTGTCCAGTTCCTCCTCCAGCTGGCGTATCTGCACCGTTACCGCCGACTGTGAGTAGCCGAGGCTCTCTGCTGCGCGTGAAAAACTCTTAAACTGTGCTACCCGAATAAAGGTTGCAAGCTGCCGAAGCTCCATGGATTTCCCTCTCTCCCCTATATTATCAATATTTTGAATCGAAATGATAAAATATATGAATTTGACTTAACCCATTAAACAGAATATACTAAATCTGCAAAGAGGTCAAGAAAGAAATTGGAGGTTTACCACCGATTTTTTATTTATCCTTTTTACACAAAAACCGCGTCCTATTTTACAGCATTTCGCCTAAAATAAGCGGTTCTTTTTGTGTCCGGAGGCAAAAATCTCGGCAGACTTCCACGGCAGCAGACCAAAGAGGGGTCAACAAACGGTCTGCGCCGCAAAGGGTAACATCGCATAACCGAACAGGTGCACTTTCTGCAAAGTGCCGCAGCTCAAATTGTGTGGTGCTGCCCGCAAAAAAGGAGGAAAACGAAATGAAAGAAAAGAAAAAATTCAAACTCGGATTACTGCCCAAGCTCATCATCGCCATTATTGTCGGCATCCTGTTCGGCCAGTTCCTGCCGGAAGGCTTCTGCCGCTTTGTGGTAACGCTCTCGTCGTTCTTCAGCCAGTTCCTGTCGTTTATCATCCCGCTGATGATCCTCGCGTATGTTACCATGGGCATTGCTAACCTCAAGAGCGGCGCGGGCAAGCTGCTGCTCATCACGGTTGCCATCGCCTACTGCTCGACCCTGATCGCAGGCTCGGCTTCGTTCTTTGTAGCCGACACCCTGTTCCCGCACTTCATGAGTGCGGACGCGCTCGACAAGATCGCCGCAACCGCAGGCAACTCGCTGGAGCCGTACTTCAGCCTGGAAATTCCGGCGCTGATGAACACGCTGTCCGCTGTTGTTACGGCGTTTGTGCTCGGTCTGTGCATGTCCAGCCTGCGCGGCAAGACCATCGGCGACACGCTGTATAACGGCGTTTCCGACTTCTCCGGCATCATTGACTGCGTACTGCACAAGGTCATCATTCCGCTGCTGCCGCTTTACATCTGCGGCACGTTCACCGATATGACCAAGTCCGGCAAGACCTTTGCCATCCTCGGTATTCTGTGGAAGGTATTCATCGTTGTTATCATCATGCACCTGATCTGCATCTGCATCCAGTTCGTAATCGCAGGTCTGGTCAGCCACAAGAACCCGTTTACGCTCATCCGCAACCAGATTCCGGGCTACGCAACCGCACTGGGCACCCAGTCCTCTGCGGCTACCATTCCGGTCAACCTGCAGTGCGCTGAAGCAGACGGCGTTTCCTCGGAAATCCGCAACTTTACGGTTCCGCTGTGCGCGAATATCCACATGGCAGGCTCGATGATCACCATCACAGCCTGCGCTACCGCAGTCTGCCTGATGAACCAGCTGCCGATCTCCATCGGCACCGTTATCCCGTTCATCATGACCCTCGGCATTGCCATGGTGGCGTCTCCCGGTGCGCCGGGCGGCTCTATTATGACCGCCCTGCCCTTCCTGTACATGATCTTCGGCACCGAGGCCGGTGACCCGAGCGGCCCGATCTGCGCTATTATGGTTGCGCTGTACATCACGCAGGACTCGTTCGGCACCGCTTGCAACGTCTCCGGCGACAACGCGATCGGCGTGATCGTGGAGACCATCTACCGCAAGTTTATCTGCAAATCCTCCGCTCAGTAAGGAGAATCCCCTATGTCCTTTATCAGTGTTTTTGATGTGCTGGGACCGAATATGATCGGTCCCTCCAGCTCCCATACCGCCGGCGCAGCCGTTATCGCGTATCTGGCGCACAAGATGATCGCGCCGCCGCTTAAAAAGGTAGATTTCACGCTGTACGGCTCATTCTCCAAAACCTATCATGGCCACGGCACTGACCGTGCGCTGCTCGGCGGCATCATGGGCTTTTCGACCGATGACACCCGCATCCGCAATTCGTTTTCGATTGCGACCGAGCGCGGTCTGTCCTACTCATTCACGCCGTGTGAGACCGAGACCGATGTCCATCCGAACACCGTGGACATCCGCATGGAGAACGCCGCCGGTCAGGTGATGACCATCCGCGGCGAGTCGCTCGGCGGCGGCAAGTGCCGCATCGCGCGCATTAACGGCGTCGAGGTTGACTTTACCGGTGAATACAGCACGGTCATTGTCGTTCAGCAGGACAAGCCGGGCGTCGTGGCGCACATCACCAAGGTGCTCAGCGACAAGGGTGTAAACATTGCGTTCATGCGCCTGTTCCGCGAGTCCAAGGGCAACACCGCTTACACGATCGTCGAATCGGACGGTCATTTCCCCGAGGGCATTGAGGAACCGCTCAAAAACAATCCCAACGTCCACGATGTCATGATCATCGAACCGTAAGGAGGAGAGCAGATTATGGATTTCAAAAACGCATCCGAGCTGCTTGCACTCTGCACGCAGCAGCAGCTCCCCATCTCCGAGATCATGCGCCGCCGCGAGTGCCAGCTGGGCGAAACCACGCGTGATGAGGTCACGCACCGTATGAAGAAAGCACTCGAAATCATGCGCTCATCCGCGCTGACACCGCTCAAAACGCCGGTCAAGTCCATGGGCGGCCTGATTGGCGGCGAGGCAAAAAAACTGGCGCAGCACGCGGCCAAAGGCCACTCCATCTGCGGGGATGTGCTGCACAAAGCAGCGCAGTACGCGATGGCAGTGCTTGAGGTAAATGCTTCTATGGGTCTGATTGTCGCAGCACCGACCGCAGGCAGCGCCGGTGTTCTGCCGGGTATGCTGTTTGCCCTGCAGGACCGCTACAACATCTCGGATGAACGGCTGATCGACGCCCTGTTCAACGCCGGTGCGATCGGCTACCTCGCCATGCGCAACGCAACCGTTGCAGGCGCGGTCGGCGGCTGTCAGGCTGAGGTCGGCATCGCTTCCGCAATGGCGGCCAGCGCAGCTGTCGAGCTCATGGGCGGCAAGCCCGAGCAGTGCCTTGACGCGGCCTCCACCGTGCTGATGAACATGCTCGGTCTGGTCTGCGATCCGGTCGGCGGACTGGTCGAGTATCCGTGCCAGAACCGCAACGCGGCAGGCGTAGCCAACGCACTCGTTGCCGCTGAGCTCTCGCTCGCAGGCATTCACCAGTTTATCCCGTTCGATGAAATGCTCGATACCATGTACGCAGTTGGTCGCCGCATCCCCATTGAACTGCGCGAGACTGCCCTCGGCGGCTGCGCTGCCACACCGTCTGCATGCGCGAAATGCGGACTGTGCTCTTAAAGCAACACCGCACAATTAAAGCAGCGGCATTGCCATAAATCAGATCATATCGATACTCTTTTTCGCAGGACATTCCCACCCCTCGGGAATGTCCTTTTCGCATTTCATTTGCCAAATGAAATGATATAATGAAGCATCTCTATGAGTAATGCCGGATGGAACCGTGCAGGATGTTGCAAAAATGGTACACATCGCACAAAATATCAGCTTCTACGAGCAGGATTACTACACGCCGTCCAACGATGGCTTCAAGGTGTTCCGCACGCCGTTCGGCAACGTCATCTGCTTCGACCGCCATGTGCAACCGTGTCGGCACAGAAGGCGAAATGCAGTTTGCCGGTGAATCGCTCGTCATTCATCCGAGCGGCAAGGTGCTTGTTAAAGCAAACGACACTGAGCATCTGCTCATCTGCGATATCGATCTGCAGGATGTGCAAAAAATCCGCAGGAATCCGGACTATCTGTCGCTCCGCAGACCGGATATGTACGTCATATAAGCCAAAAATCCCTCCCGATCATAAACCGGGAGGGATTTTTGTATCATTTGATTATCACTGATACTCCGCATTGAGGAACATGGACTTGATGGCGACAACCTCATCGTATTCCTCCTGCGAGACGGTGACATCCGCATTCAGCGCCTTCAGGTCAGCCTTCACAACGTCGAGCGCCTGCGCAGCGGTCACTGCGCGGCCATCCATGACGGCACGCTGCATGCGGCGCAGCACAACCGGATGTGCATAGCGAGCCGGCAGCGGGAAATTCAGATAGTCCGCAAGGTAAGCCTGCATTTTCTCCTGTGCCTGTGCATCATTCTGCATGATGGAGGCACGGTTGTTGCGTGCTGTCGGCAGGACGCTGAAACCTGCAAACGTGAATATCGCGGCAAGGCCGAACAGCGTAAAATAAATCGAAAACGAGCCGTGACGCATGAAGGAAACGATACCGTAAGCCAGCGCCGCAAATCCAAGCAGTGTGATCGCCATAGCGGCCCAGCGGTAGCTGCCGTTCGTACACTGAAAGTTCCGGCGGCGTTTTGCGGCTGCGCTCAGTCGTTCGGTCAGCTCAGGACGGCGCTCCAGATAGTCGATTGCGTTATCGAGTGCCTGCACGGTTTTCTCCGCCTGTGCGCTCATCGGCGGACGATTGCGCTCCTCTTCCTCCCGGCGGGTCTGCTCCTCGGCAATGCGCCGCTCGGCCGCCGCGCTGACACACGGAATAGACGGGTGCTCAGCTCGGATAACGCTCAGGAAATCATCGACCTGCTGCTCGTACTTGAAATTGCACACCTTCTGTCCGCCGTCGAACTCCACGACCAGATAGGACAGCGTGGCGAAAATGCCCTTGCCGGAAAAGCCGCCCTTGCTCATCGCAACGCGCTTGTACACACGCGTTACCATGGAAAACGGAACATAATACCGCCGGTCAATAAAAAAGCTGTTCAAATAGAGGGCATGCTTGCCGATGCCGCACGGACCGATTTTCCGACAGGTTTTTTTATCCTCGGCAAGCGACGCGTCATCAATGCGCCCCGCGCTGAGCGGATAAGGTTTCAACATTTTCCGTCACCCCGCAATTATCGTTATGGATGGCCGCAGCCGACCGCACAAAGGAACGGCCGGCTGCAGCAATGCTATTATATTCAAGCAGATTTCTTTGCGCCGCGCTTCTTGGTCGCACGGATGAACAGTGCGAGCAGCAGTGCCGCGAATACAATGCCGATCGGGTACGCCACTGCGGTATTGTAAATTACCGTGCCGTCCGCTGTCTTGCTGTTCAGCAGGCTGCCGAGGCACTCCGGCGCGAGGATGAAATAGGTGCAGGAAACTGCACTCATGAACGTAGCCGGAACAGCTGCCATCCAGAAGTTCTTCTTCTCGGTGAACAGGTACATAGCTGCTGCCCACAGAACGATCATAGCGAGCGTCTGGTTGGTCCAGCTGAAGTAACGCCAGATAACCGAGTAGTCAATCAGACCGGTCGCATTGCCGATGCCGAGGATAGCGCCGATACCCAGTACCGGGATACACAGCTTCAGGCGGTTTGCGTACGAACCCTGATCCATGTGGAACCAGTCGGACAGCGTCAGACGAGCGGAACGGAATGCGGTATCACCGGAAGTGATCGGGCAGACAACAACGCCGATCATGGCCAGAGCAATACCAACGCCGCCCATGGTCTTGGAGCATACATCGTAGATCGCTGCGGACTGACCACCTGCCAGCGCTTCCGCCAGACCGGTGTTGAGACCGCCGGTGACCTCATACAGAGCACAGCCGGCTGCCGCCCAGATCAGTGCGATAATGCCTTCGGCTACCATTGCGCCGTAGAATACGAAGTGACCCTGCTTCTCGTTCTTCATGCAGCGCGCCATCAGCGGCGACTGCGTGGAATGGAAGCCGGAAATTGCACCGCATGCAACCGTGATGAACATGAAGCTCCAAATCGGCGTGCCGGACGGATGCATATTGTACAGGTGAGACCAAATCTCCGGAATGGTGTAATTCGGATTGGTGAAGATACCGATGATAACGCCGACCGCCATGATGATCAGGCACATGCCGAACAGCGGGTATATCTTGCCGATAATCTTATCGATCGAAATAAAGGTTGCAATAAAATAGTAAACCAGGATGAGGATCAGCCAGAACAGCGTGGTCGAAAGCACGCCGGACACACCGTTGCTCTTGCACAGCGTAACGATCAAACCGGCCGGGCCGACTGCAAATACCGTGCCAACCATGATCAACAGTACAACTGAGAACACACGCATGATATTCTGCATGGTGTGACCGAGGTACTTGCCGGTAACCTCTGCGATGGAGGCGCCGTCGTTTCGCTCACTGATCATGCCGGAGAAATAATCGTGTACGCCGCCAGCAAAAATGGTACCGAATGTGATCCACAGGAATACAACCGGACCCCAGAGAGCGCCCTGCAGTGCACCGAAGATCGGACCAAGGCCGGCGATGTTCAGCAGCTGTACCAGAAACAGCTTCCACTGCGGCATGACAACGTAGTCAACTTTAATTCCTCTTTTCCCTTTCGGCAATCCCTATTATGAACCTATGATATAAAAACCACAAGGACAATATGTTATAATTTTAACAAGAAAAATTTGCCGAAATTTGTTTCCTTTAGAAAAAAACTATCAGCGCAATAAAATCCCCCGACCAATGGCCGGGGGATTCGTTCGCCCTTATAGGAAAGTATTTACTTTTCCAGTTCGGTCCAATCACGAGTTTCGCGCAGCTTGCTCCACTTCTCGTGCTTGTTTCCCTTGATGTCGTAATAGTGGCTGTTCGTAGCCTCCTGTACGGCCAGGTAATACCATGCGGAAGTATCGGAGTTGTCGCTCCACTTGATCATGTTGTTGTGCAGATCCTTTGCAGTCTCCGGAAGGCGCTTGAGGACGCGGTTTACGAGCGTCATCGCCTCGGCACGGGTGATCTTGTTATTCGGACGGAAGGTGCCGTCGGTATAACCGTTGATCCAGCCGTTGTTGGAAGCGGCGCTGATTTCGTTCTTTGCCCAGTGGGATGCAATGTCGCTGAAGTCAACAGCAGTCGTGTTGGCCTTGTCGTCAAAACGAGCTGCGATCGCAGCGAACTCCGCACGGGTGATCGGCGCATTCGGATTGAACTTGCCGTGGCTGTCACCCTTTACAATGCCCATAGCGCTCAGCGTAGAAACTGCGTGGTTGTACCATGCACCGGCTGCTACGTCGGAGTAGCTGTTGGTCTTCGTAGAGTTTGCATTGCGGGTCTCGTCGGTCAGCAGACGGAAGAAGATGGTTGCTACCTCAGCACGGGTAATGCCGTTCTGCGGACGAACGGTGCTGTCCGGATAGCCTACGATGTAAGCATAGTGGTCATCGCCGTTCAGACCGGTCGGTACATTATCCGGAATGGTAACGGTAGGCTTGCGGCCGCCGCCGCCACCGCCGCCGCCGGAGGAGGATTTTTTCGCATAGGTATAGGTGAAGACGGTGTCCTTCTCAACCTTTGCATTACCGACAGGAGTCGTATCCCAAGAACCAGCACGGTAGCCGGAGTTCGGCTTGTCACCCACGGCCGGGATACGGGTGATCGGAACCACAACGTATTTGAGCTCATCGCCGTTTTTATAGTCCTTGAACGGAACGTAAACAACGATGTCAGCGTTGCCGCCGTTGTTCCACTCGCCGTTTACAACCTTGAATGCAAGACGGTACTCCCATGCGTCCGGGGTGCCATTGCCGGTCTCGTCCGGCTTCTCACCGCCCTTGACGTCAAGGTAGTAGTACAGGTCGATGGTAACGTCCTTGGTCAGCTTTTCAAGGTTATCGGTAACCTTGGTCAGACCCGGAACGTAAACGTAGGTCTTGCCGTCAACGGTCTGGTTTACCGCATCATTCTTGTAAAGCTCAGCAACCAGTGCATACTCATTGCCGGTCTTGGTCTTACCGTTCTCTACCTTAACCTCAACGTCCTTCTCGTTGTAGAAGTGCTTGTTGATGGTGTAATGCTGCGTATTCTGTGTAAAGAAGCCTTGGATGATAACGTTGCTCTTGATTTCAAAATCCTTTGCAGCTTCGCTACCGATCTTCCAGCCAGAGAACGTATGGCCTTCCTTAACAGCGTTGCCACGAATCTTTACCAGAGTGCCGTAGTTATAAGTCTCCTCGTCACCCTGCTTCTCGCCGTCAACGTAGTAGGTTACGGTATACTGGCGGGTAATCGGCTTAAATACTGCGATGTAAGTTACGTCCTTAACCACTGCGATAGTAGTCGGGTCAACCAGTGCAGTATCTGCGGTGCCTGCCAGCTTCCAACCTGCAAACTCGTAAGTATACTGCGCGTCAGAAGCCTTGCTTGCCTGATCCTTCGGGTCCTTGGTCGGCTTGTTGTTGTAAGCAACCGTCTGAGTATCGAGAGCATTTACAGCGTTATCAGCATTCTTCCAAGTTACGGTGTACTGGCGGGCAATCGGCTTAAAAACTGCAATGTAGGTTACGTCCGCAGTAACTGCTTGTTCCTTCGGATTAACCAGTGCAGTATCTTCAGTGCCTACCAGCTTCCAACCTGCAAACTCGTAAGTATACTGCGCGTCAGAAGCCTTGCTTGCCTGATCCTTCGGATCCTTAGTCGGATAACCATTGTAGTTTACCGCCTGAGTATCGAGAGGATCTACAGCGTCATCCGAGTTCTTCCAAGTTACCGTGTACTGGCGCGTTACCGGCTCGAATACCGCAATGTAGGTTACGTCCGCAGTCACTGCGCGTTCCCTCGGATTAACCAGTGCAGTATCTGCAGTGCCTGCCAGCTTCCAACCCTTGAACCTGTAATCATACTGAGCGTCAGAAGCCTTGCTTGCCTGATCCTTCGGATCCTTAGTCGGATAACCATTGTAGTTTACCGCCTGAGTATCGAGAGGATCTACAGCGTCATCCGAGTTCTTCCAAGTTACGGTATACGGATTCGGAATCCACTTTGCATACAAATACAAATCGGACATCAGAACAGTAGTCGTATCCGAAAATTCGTTGGTGCATGCTGCTTCGGTATACCAACCACCAAAGGAGTAACCCTCCGGAGCCTCAAACGTATTACTGCCACGAATAGTATAGGTGTTGCCACTCGTCTCGTTATCTACGATAGGATCCTCGTTCTTTCCAGAAATTCCATTAGTGGTATAGTTGGGATAATAAGTGACATTAACCGGAATGCCCTTGAGATAGCCATCAACATGGATATCCTCTACTCTCCCCCAGCCATAGCCCCAACTCTGGTCCTTAATGGTATACCATACAATGGTAACACGATTCGGATGAAACGTGAAATTCGTGGTATCAAGCAGAGACTTTCTGGTGGTCTCATCAGTATTGGTGTACTTAGCATAGGTGCCATCATCATTCCAGTTGCCCGGAGTGAAGAAACCGAGATCTTTCGGTTTTTCCAGATATGCTTCGTCAACGCCATGCTCTATGTCAGTGATCGATTTATCACTTGTCTGTGCCAATGCCGCCATACCTTCTGCGGTCACAAAACCTTTGTAACCAGTACCCGCATTCAGACCCTTTACGCCACCGTCACTGCCCGTGATACCGGCAACCCTGTCATCGCTGCTCGGCAGATAGTTTTTCTGACCTTGGTCAGCGTTGTTCTTCGGCGTACCACACTTCGGCAGAAGTACGAAGTACTTGGCTGCCTTCGTCTGATACCTTGCGCGGTCGATTTGAACCTCCTGCACGCTAATTGTATCCGTCGGAGAATTGCTTACTGCATCATTATTCTGAGAATCATTTTCATTGGAACTGCTATTATTGCCAGTCTCCTCGATGTCCGTACCGCCGGACGGTGCCTGTGCAGGATCCGGATTCTCAATCTGTCCTGCCTGTGCAGTATCCTGAGGCTCAGTCTGTCCTTGGGTCTCAGCATCGGGAGTTTTTTGAATGGTGTCTTCTGCGGGAGTACTGTCAACAACCGGCATCTGGTCTTCCGGTGACGGAAGGGTGGTGATGCCTTCATCGCCGGCCAGCGCCCAGGTCGGGCACATGGTCAGCGCCATGATAGTCGCAAGTGCTCCTGCGAGCAGACGTTTACGCATATTCTTTTTTAACATAGGAATACCTCCTTGGTCAGCGTGCATGCTGATCGAGAGGGATTGCAAATGTATTTCTGGCAACCGGCTGCCATGCGGAAAGAGACTTTCCGTTTAGGCCCCTGGCTTTGCGAGACCGGCTTTCACCGATGGTGCCTTTGTCTGTACAACTTGCTCCTCAACGAGCCGCACAGATCATGTGTTTGTGGGTTTGCGATAATCTCAGAATGCAGTGCAGTTTCAACCTCCAAATAAAATACCCCCTTTACAGCGCGCATAGCTCTGCAAGGGGGTACAAAGTACCTTCGGCAACCGGCTGCCATGCGGAGAGGAAAAAACCTCCGTTTAGGCCCAACTGGCTTTGCGACACCGGTTTTCACCGGCTGTGCCTTTGTCTGTACCTGTATCCCTTTACGGAAGTCATGCACAGAATTTTACGATCTTTTCTGTCGGCAGGCACGCCGGACTGCATACACAGCCCTTTGCCTGAGCCGGACAGAAATTCTCCGGATCCTCTTCTTTAGTATACCATAAATGTCCGCGAATAACAAGCAAATACTGTCAAAGCGAAGAAGAGTTTCAATCCGGAATCGTTTTTTATGCAAGAAATCGCCGCTGATTGGGCATAAACATATCCCATCAGGGCCATTTGCATACAAAATAAAATGAAAAAGTGTTAAGCCGCAGCTACTGCAAGCGCATCGCTGGTGTTGGTGTAGGTCAGCGGAGATACACAGTCATGCAGGGTTTTTGCGTTCTTCACGCTGCGGGTAACCGCGTAGGTCAGGTCGATCTGATACCACTTGCCATTCAGGTTTACCTTATTCCAAGCGTGGTAGCTGGAGCCGGCGTAACCCTTGGTCAGTGCGCACGGGATGCCCTGGCTGCGGCACATTGCTGCAAACAGCGAGGAAAAATCGTAGCAGATACCGGTGGTGCCCTTCAGGGTAGCGGCGGTATCCGGGATGTACTTGGTGATCTTGCCGCTGGTGATCTCATTCGCCAGCTTGTTATCATAAGTATAACGGCTTGCCATATAGTTGTAGATGGCGATAACCTTAGCCTCGTCGGTCTTAGCGTTCTTGCAGAGCTCAGTAGCCTTAGCGGATACCGTATCACCCTTGGAGAACTGAACCTCAGAAGTGGAGACCAGATACGGAGCGTAGCTGTCCTTAACGGTTACGTTCATGGACTTGGACTCGACCTGCTGATAGGACGTACCGGAAACGTTGCGGTACAACGTTACGGTGTACTTGCCGTTGCCCTTATCGAGAGAGAAGGAAGCATCCTTGCCACTCGGGCAATCATGGAATACGGTCTTGCCGTCGTTGTACTGAATACCAACCTTGAGCCTTGCACTCGAGGAGTAGTTTACGGTAACATAACCGTGGGTGGAATTACTCATATCCACAACATCATTTACTGCTGCTGCGGTAACGCCCATCGAGAGGGCGACTGCTGCAAAAACTGCGCATGCAATACGAAAAAGCCGCTTCATATCCGGCGATCTCCTTTCGGTAACTGGCTGCCAGCCCTCTCGATGAGGGGTAAGGCCCTATAGCTTTGCGTCGCCACCTTTCGGTGGGTTTGCCATTATCGTTTGAGATGCGGTCAAAGCGACTGCATCATCTTCTTTTATCCACACTATAGCGCATCTATCGTGTTTTGTCAACAGGGTTTTACAAAAAAAGAAGAAATTATGACACGTTGCCGCAGAGTTACCGAAACTATGACATTTCCCCCGTTTCTCCCGCTCTTATCGCAGCGATTTGTCCGGGAATGCAGCTCGCTCCGCAGCGTGAGATGGCGGCAAAAAATCGGTAAACAGACGGCGGCAGGGGTATTCCCCTGCCGCCGCTTTCCATCAGTTGATTTGCTTATTTGCTGCCGTACAGTCTGTACAGGAACGTGACAATCTGTGCTCTCGTGCAGTTGTTATGCGGACCGAACAGACCGTTTCCGATGCCGTCGGTGATGCCCTTCTGCTCTGCCCATGCTGCCGCATCAGCGTAGTATGCATCGGCAGGTACATCGGTGAAGGCCGCACTGCCGCTGACCGCCGGACTGCCTGCCGCACGGTACAGGAGCGCTGCGCCTTGTGCTCTCGTGCAGATGGTGCCGGGTGCAAACGTTGTATCACTCGTGCCCTCGGTAATGCCGTTCTCAACCGCCCACAGAACTGCCTTTTCGTAATAGCTGCCGGAAGGCACATCCGCAAACGGATGGTTTGTGCTCTTCGGCTCGGGCGAGCCTGCCGCGCGCCACAGGAAGGTTACAATCTGCGCTCTGGGGCAGGCAGCGTTCGGAGCGAACAGCGTGTCGCTCATGCCGCCGGTAATGCCCTTCTGCGCCGCCCAGAGGACTGCGTCATAGTAATAATCCTCCGCGTGCACATCGGTGAAGAAGTTGAGCATGGTGTTGTCGTCCATAAAGACCGCCTTCACCGTGACCTTGCCCGCCGGCATGACGAAGGTGTACTTGCCGCTGCCCTTGTCGGTCAGTTCGAGCGCCTTGCCGTCCTTGTCCAGCACGGTCAGGCTTTCGAGGACGTAGCCCTTGTCGGGGGTTGCCGTGATGATCACAGTGTCGCCCTTGGATGCGGATTTGGGAGATACGGTGACAGTGCCGTGCTTTACATCATCTACAGATACCGAATAGCTGGGTGCGGAGAAGCCGCCGCCTCCGCCGCCACCACCGCCGCCGGACGAGCCGCCGCCGGAGGTGGAGTCTGTGATGCGAATGATGATCTTCTTTTCCACGATCACATTGGTGTCTGCGTTGACCGCAGCACAGATCAGGGTCATCGTGCCATCCTGATCACCGAAGCTGAGTGTATTTCCGCTGATAACGGCGTGCGTATCATTCTTTTCCATCGTCCATCGTACAGAAGCCGGATAGGCCGCCAGCTCTTCCGGAGTAAAGGCCTTGCCGAACTGATCGAACGTCGTTACCTTAGCTGCAGACAGATCCAGCGTAGTGTTTTTCCGAACGGACGATGGAATTCCGTCTGCGGTGATCGCAGTCAGCCGTCTCGGGGCATTGACCGTCAGCGTAATGTGGTTACTCTCGATGTCGCCGAAACGGGCATAGATCTCGGTAGAATCTTCTTTCAGTGCCTTGAGCGTTCCGTTTTCGAGCGAAACCACATCCGGCTTGGAGGTAACCCATTCAAAGCTGCCGCCGGTCATTTCTCTGCCATACTGATCGTATCCGGCAGCGGTAAACTGATCTGCAAGAACCGCATTTTCATCCAGCCGCAGGACAAAACCGTCCTTCATGTCGGCGCGGATTGTCTTGAGGGTCGGCTGCTGCTCGACCTTAACAACGACATTCTTTGCAGTCTTGCCGGCAGAGGCAGAGGAGGCTTCCAGAATCACATCCGCATAGGAGGCATCCGGGACACTGCCAACCGCAACGAGCAGTTTTCCGTTTTCAATCGTGGCATTGGTCTGATTGGTGTCTGCCAGCGTCCACTCGATGTCCGACGGAATTCCACAGGGATTGCCGTGCTGATCGCGCGCCAGCAGCGGAATGCGGGACAGATCATACTCTGCGCCCTCTACTGCGGCGGGAGCGCCGTCATTATAATACAGCTCATTCAGATACGGCTTTGCCGTCACCTGTACGGGCAGCGGCTGTGCCGTCCGATAGACCGTTTCGCCCTGCTCGTCCTGTCCGACCGGATAATACAGGGTAACCGTATCCGTGCCGACTACAAGACCGGTGATTACGCTGCCGCTGATTTCGGCATAGCCCTTATCCGAGACAAGCCGCCACTCGAACCGGTCATCTTGGAGCGTCATGTCCTCGCCGTACTGATCCTTGGCCTCCACATCGAGCGTGCTCAGGTCAAAGGTGTTCGCCGTATCGTCGTTATAGATCAGATCGGGAATCGTGCCGTTTACGGTCAACGTATCGAGCTGCCGCTCGGGCAGAACCTGCAGCGGTACACGGTTGGATTCCGTGCCGTTCACTACGGCATAAATCTGATAGGTTCCCGGCGCGGTAAACTCGATGCTGCCCGTGGTTTCGTCAACCGTAATGTCATCGTTTGCTTCTGCATACCACTTGACCTTGCCGGTTACATCAAAATCGTTGCCGTCCTCGTCCTTAGCGGCCACGGTCAGACCCTTAACGTCGGCGGTGTTGCTGCCGTCATTGAAGTAGAACGGCTCAAAGCTGCCCTCTACCGTAACCGAGGAAAGCACAACCGGCAGGATGGTCAGTTCAATCAGCTCGCTGTTGAAATCATCCGTTGTTTCGATCGTATCCTTCGGCTGATAGCGCAGGAACAGCTGTGCTCCGTCATTCGGCTTGAGCGCATTGAGGACGGGGTAGCCGTTGCGGTTTGTCGTGACCTCGGCATACTCCGAAGCGTCGTTCAGACCTTCGTCCACGACCGTCCATTCGCCGCTCAGGCGGGGATTGAAGCCGTACCAGTCCACGTCGTGTTCATTCTTCGCCTCGACCTTGATGCTGTCCAGACGCAGGCTTTGCTGCTCGTACAGAGAAACCTGTTCGGTATCAGGCACCAGACGATCGAGTGCATAGATTGGGTACACCTTCTGCGGGGTGATGACAGTGTTCTTGGAGGTGTAGTGGAACGAACCGAAGTACGGCGCAACCGGCTGACCGGAGCACAGCTGATCGGCTGCCGTCTTGAATTCGCCCTGATACAGGGTGTTCATATCCAGACCATCGGGGTCGTAGCCGGAGACATCCCGGTTCTGGATGCGTGCATCCAGATCCTCGATTGCACTTCTGCCGTTCCGACCGAAGGTATACTGCTTAAACTCCTGTCCTTTCCATCTATCTGCACTGGTGCCATTCACTTTGGTTACATGATAACCGGTAGCTGAGAGAATCATGGTCTTATATTTGATGTACACCGCGCCGGTATAGGGGATGGTCGTTTGCAGGTCGGTCACATCGATATTGATGTCAATGCCCGTATGTGCCGGCAGCGGTACGGAGATGGTATCCGTAATAGACTGCGCGTAGGACTCCTCCTTGCTGCTCTCGTAGGTCTTTTCCATGCCGTAGGAGTAGGAAAAGCTCTGCTCTACCTTGGCAGTGGGCGAAAGCGCGGCCAGAACGGGCACGCTGAATTCAACGCCTACCGTGGTCTCCTCGGTCCAGTTCTGCGAATAGGTATTGGAGACCGTAGTCGAGGTAGTGGTGCTCTTTTCATAGGTATAGCTCTTCTCGACCGTGTTTTCAAAGTCGTTGCGGTTTTCTGCCGTTACCTTGTAGCTGTCCGAGCTGCCGCCCAGATTAAACCGGTAGCCCTTCTGTTCGAGCGACGCCGTTGTGTCATCCGTCTCGATGGAAGGCGTTTCAAACCGATTCGCAATACCCTGAATTTCAAAGTCGTAGAACGCCTGCACATAGTAGCCGTAGCCGGTACTTACATAAGAGTGATGGTCATCGCGTTCCTTCTCCGCTCTGGTAGAGACATAATAAACCGGGGTTTCTTCTTCCGGAAGGCTGTTCAAAACACCCGAGCCGCTCAAAATCGCACTCTGGTCAACGACGCTGCTGACAGCATCCCGCAGGCCCTTGGATGTATACTGTACCTTTGCGTAATCTGCCGCAGTCAGAGCGGTATACGGCTCATGATAGCCGTGTTCATTGTTGTCGTTATAGTACGTTTTTGGCAAAACATTGTTTGCAATGCCCGCCCACTGCTCCGCAAATTCGGGGCTCTTGATCATCTCCTGCAAAATCTGCTCCTGTGTGCCCGGCAGATTGTAGGTGTCCGAGGCATCAAAGATCTCCCAGTCGTTTTTTGCCGTCACGGCTGCCCCGGCTGTTGGGGGCAGCATCCCTATACACATTACCACCGCCAGAAATGCGCTCAGCCCTCGCCGTCGTATCATCTGCTTTTTACTCATACCATTTTCCTCCTTTTCTGTGGTGTTCCTGCTCGGCCATGGAAAACAGCTCGTTATGGCTCATCTCCACATCGCCAAAGCGGACAAAAATGCCGTTTGTCACCGCGCTGTTCCACACCTGCGGGTCGGAAAATGACCGGAATCGGAATTTATCCAGATAGGGCTTCATATCCAGCAGCAGGCGGCTGCCGGAGATAAAATCGACCTGCAGAACGTGGTCGGTCAGCGGTTTGACTGACTGAATGTATTTCCGGTCCAAATGCGTACCTCCTCTCGCCTACACAAAATAAAAGGTTCACCGTACCTATAGGATACGGTGAACCTTTCCAAAAAACCATTCACAAGTTGTTAGTTTTTATCCGCAAGCAGGTCGAGCAGCAGCTTGCGCTTCGCACGCGGCTCTCCCTCTATCTGCAGCTTGGTGTAGATTTGATTCACATACTGCCGGATACTGCCCTCGGACAGATACAGCTTTTCCGCGATCTCGCGGTTGTTCAGCCGCTGTGCCATCAGCCGGACAATCTCATATTCCCGCTCGGTCAGCGCAGACAGGGCTTCCGGACGGTCAAATCCGGCCTTTCGCCGCTCTGCGGCTTCTCCCAGTTCGATGATCTGTGCAACCGTTCCGGTTTGCAGCCGCTCTGCCAGCAATGGCTTGAGATAGCGATAATTCTCCGCAAACGGGATGACAAAGCCGTCCGGTTCCGCATCGGTCAGTGCCCGATCGAGCTGCGCCTGTGCCTCCGCATGCTTACCCAGCATTTCATACGCCGCTGCCGTCTGGATTCGGATATGCATCGCAACCAGTGCATAGTGCATGCCTTCGCACACAGCAAGCAGCCTTTCGCTCCGGCCGACAACACGGGCGTAGTCGCCCTGTGCCAGACCGACCTGATTTTCGATCATCTCGATCATCGGCTTGCCCGGTGCAAGTGTATGCACGGTTGAAAGCCTGTGCGCACGGAAAACCTCCGGAATTTTATCGGTTTTTCCAAGCAAAGCGTAATAATACGCCGCAATCGCGTTCCATAGGTTCAGCCAGGAAGCATTGTGCTGCCGCAGCAGCTCCGCGTGCCGCTCAGCAAGCGTGCAGTGATACTTCATCTCCGCAAACAGCGACAGCCGCCACGCCAGAAAATCACAGCACAGCGCCATATTGGCCTGCCCGTTGTCCTGAATCCGGGCGCACGCGCTTTCGAGTTCGATATGTGCATCCGTCAAGCGTCCCTGCAGGAACGCCGCCTCGGCACGCATGATGGTCTCGGCACCCTGACCGTGATTGCCGGTGATTTTATAATAGTGCGGCATGCACTCGTCCATCTCGGCAAGCTCGCTCTGCAGCTCGCCCGGTGCGCGGTAAAACATCATCAGCACGGACGGTGAACCGAAGGTCCAGCCGCCGCCGGACTGGATGCTGATCGCCTTCCGCGACATCTGCGCGCTGGCACTCCGGTGCAGGCGGCTCATGGCGCTGATATCGTTGTAGCAGAGAAAACTCATGATCAGGTCGCATTCTCCCCGCAAATCGCCTTTTTCCTGTGTGGAAAGTGCTGTATTTTCGGAAATCGCCGTCAGCAGCAGCTCCTTCAGCTCCAGCATTTTCGGGATATTGCGCCAGTTGAACATACTCCGCATAAGCACCAGAATCGCCAGCGGATGACTTTTGAGCACAGCTGCCGGGCATTCGTCCAGCGCTGCCAGCACTGCCTTCGGGTGCAGCGAGGAAAGCAGAATGCCTGCATCCTTCTGCAGCGTGCGCAGCATCGCATCGTAATCGCCGTTTTGCCGGTACTCGGTCATGGCATGCAGATACAGCCGGTGATCCTCATACCAGATGCCGAGCCGCCCGCGGTAGACGGTCTGCCGTTCCTTCGGCATGGACAGGAAGGTGTGCAGTGCGCATTCCTTCATCATGTGATGAAACCGGTAGGTCGCGCCGTCCGGCAGACGCTTGACAAACGCATTCTGACCGGTCAGCGCGGCAAGCAGGTCCTCGGCGTGCGCGTCTGCCATGACGAACTGTGCCATTTCGACCGTGAATTCGTCGGCAAGTCCCATCACCGCAAGAAATTCCCGCTGCTTTTCGGGCAGCGGATCGATCATCGCAGCCGTAAAGATGGATGAAATATCCGAATTCGGGTCCGGCAGCACACCGTGCTCGGAAAACATCCGCAGATTCAGATAAACCGCCGAGAACCATCCCTCGCTGTAATACAGCAGCGTATCTATCTGCTCGTCGGAAAGCGCGGTTCCGCACCGATTGGTGTAGACCGCCAGCTCGGTATGGTTAAGCCGAAGCTGCGCCGTGCCGATCTGGTACACCTTTCCGCCCAGTCGGACAAGCTCTGCCGCCGGCAGAAACAGGTCACGGCTGGCTAAAATCAGATGAACATTAGGCGGCAGCCGTCCGGCCAGCGCACACAGGAATCCGGGTGCGCGCTTGTCGGTCAGCAGGTGAAAATCGTCAATAAAAATATAGCAGGACTTCTCACCGGTCAGCGCATGACACAGATCGTCGATCAGAAGTCCGCCGCTGGCTCCGTCGGTCGGACAGTCGTACTCCCGCAGAAAGGCAAAGCCTGCACGCGCAAAGGCATCCTGCACACTTTTCCAGAAAATCGCAAGATTGCCCGAGTACACACTGATGCGCACAATGTACGGCGCTTCGGCTCTGGCACGTTCCGCGAGATACCACTCCACCGCCGTCGTTTTGCCGTAGCCCATGGGGGCAACCACGGTCGTCATGGCACAGCGCGAGATTGGCCGCAGGCTCTCCTGCAGTCGCTCGGATATGTAGATCGTGTTCAGATTCCATTTCGATTTTGGCATGGCGCACCTCCGAATACTGTAATGTGCTCTCCTGTCCGTTATACTGTCTAAATTATACGGGATTTCAGAGCGGGTGTAAACCGTGTATGCTGTTAAGGCAGCGTGCATATATGCCCTAAATTTGCGCGTCAAGCCGCTTTTCCAACCGGCAGTGTTACCAGAATAGTCGTTCCCGTATCTGCGCTCTGTTCAACGCGCACTGTGCCGCCATGCAGCCGGACAATCTCCTGCACGAGCGCCAGTCCCAGTCCCACGCCGCCCATTGCGCGGCTGCGCGACTTATCCACGCGGAAAAACGGCTGAAAGATGCTGTCCCGGTACTCCTCGGCAATGCCCGGGCCGGTATCGCGCACGCGGATTGCCGCCTGACCGCCTTCCCGCTCGACAGATACTTCCACCGAACCGCCCGTGCGGTTGTACTTGATCGCGTTCTCTGTCAAATTGAACAGCAGCCGATACAGCAGCACATCACTGCCGACAAGCTGCACGTTTTCGCCTGCTTGCGTCAGTGTAATACCGTTTTTCTGTGCCAGCGGTGTCAAATCGACCAACACCTCCTCAACCATCGGTGCAAGGTCGATACGGTCGGTGCGCGGCACCGACCGCAGGTCGCTCATCTCAAGCAGGGTACGCACAAGCGCACTCAGGCGCTCAACCTGCTCCTGCTGAAAATGCAGCAATTTCGCAGTTTCTTCGCTCATCTGCCGATGTTCCGCCGCAAAGAGCTCCAGCCTTGTCTGCATCAGCGCCAGCGGTGTCCGCAGCTCATGGGCGGCGTTGCCCGTAAACTGCCGCTGTGCATCGAACGACTGCGCCAGCCGGTCCAGCATGCCGTTCACCGACTCGCTCAGCTGCCGGAACTCGGCAGTCGTATCCTCCGGCAGACGGGTGTCCGTCAGGCTTTCTTCGTTGATTTGTTCGGTCTGCTGTGCAAAATCCTTCAGCGGCTTCAAAGCCTTTCCGCTGAAGAAATACGCGATAATGGCACTCAGCAGTGTCACCAGTGCGGTGATGTACCAGCCTATGCGCTCAAAACGCACCTTTTCTTCATTGACCTGCTGCGAAAAGTCACTGAAAAATGCCTGCATATTCTCTTTGGGTATCTGAATGGTCATTTCCTGCTGGTTTTCCGTCTTGTATTCCACCACAAAGCCGTTCAGCGCATCCATGCTGCCCGAGCCTGAGTAAAACAGCAGCAAATTCAGGCTCACACACGCCGCTGCGATGAGCAGCGCGGTCAATATCGTAATGCGCCACTGGACAGAAATTCGTTTGCTCATTCGCCCGCTCCTATCTCGTAGCCCTGACCGATCTTGTTGCGGATCGGGTCGTATCCCAGTGCCGCACGCAGTTTTTTCCGCAGCATGGAGATATGCACACGGATGGAGTTGCTGAAGCTGTCCACGCTGCTGTCCCACACATGCTCGATCAGCTCCTCCTGGCTGACGGGCCTGCCGCGGTTGAGCAGCAGATATTCCAGAATGCCGCTCTCCTTGCGCGTGAGCGAAAGCGTCTGTCCGGCTGCCGTGGCCGTGCGGCTGCGGGTATCAAACGTCAGCCCGCCGCACCGCAGGCACACGTCCTGCTGCACAAATCGGCGGCGCGTCAGGCTGCGCACACGCGCTTCCAGTTCCTCTAAATGGAACGGTTTGGACAGATAATCGTTCGCACCGGCATCCAGTCCGTCAACCTTGTCGGATATTTCACTGCGCGCCGACAGGATGAGCACGCCGGTCTCCTGATCATGCTCCCGCAGAGTACGCAGCACCGTCATACCGTCCACCTTAGGCAGATTCAAGTCGAGCAGCACCAGATCGTATTTCTCTACCGCCAGCAGCTCCAGCGCCGCTTCTCCGTCAAAGCAGATATCCGCCTCATAGCCGGACAGACGCAGTTTTTTTGCAATGTCCTCACACAGATCGCGCTCATCCTCTATCACCAAAAGACGCATGGTCCTTCCTCCTTGCCGTTTCGTTACCTTTATTATAGCAGATACGGATAAAGTTTGTGTTAATGAAACTGTCAAAAAACTTCATTTTTCCGAGCAGCCTCTGAACTTGCTTCGCAAATTCTATTTTATGCGCGCTTCCGCGCGAAACACTGTATTCTCGAAAAATTGACTTTATCGACAGACTGTATGGCACTCTCACAAAAAATTTTCCGCATTTCCAGCCTGTTAACAAAGATTTTATGTCGTCCGCTGTATACTGTTTACAACAACTGTGAGAGGAGCACGACTATGCCGCGTTACAAAACCGCCGCTCAGCTGGTGCTGCTGCTGAGTGCTATTGCGATGATCCTTCTGGGCATCCGCCTCGGCGAAGCCGAAACCGTATTATCAAAGGCGATCCGCCTGTGTATGGAGTGTGTTGGCATTGGATAAGAAAAAAATCCCCTTTTTAGCCCGCTTTCGCGGCTGGATACAGGCGGCAGCCACCCTGCTGACCAATATCCACCTGCCGAATTTTGTACAGGGCAAACTATATCAGGGAAGCGGCAAGACCGTCTGCGTGCCCGGACTCAACTGCTATTCCTGCCCCGGTGCAACCGGCGCGTGTCCGATTGGCGCGTTTCAAGCGGTGATCGGCTCATCAAAGTTTAAATTTTCCTATTATATCACCGGAATCCTGATTTTATTCGGTGTCCTGCTCGGACGGTTCATCTGCGGTTTTCTGTGCCCATTCGGTTGGTTTCAGGAGCTGCTGCACAAAATCCCCTCGCCAAAGCTGTCCACCAAAAGGCTGAAGCCGCTCCGCTATGTAAAATATGCGGTGCTGCTGATCATGGTGGTGCTGCTGCCCGCACTTGTCACAAACGAACTCGGCATGGGCGATCCGTTCTTCTGCAAGTACCTGTGTCCGCAGGGCGTACTCGAGGGCGCATTACCGCTGTCGGCGGTCAATTCCGGTATTCGTTCCGCGCTCGGCGCGCTGTTTACATGGAAAGCAGCCGTTCTGCTGACCGTTATCGTGTGCAGTATTCTGTTTTACCGTCCATTCTGCAAATGGCTGTGCCCGCTCGGCGCCTTTTATGCCCTGCTGAACCGCGTTTCACTGTTCCAAATGCAGGTGGATACGCATAAGTGCGTATCCTGCGGCGCGTGTGCCAAAGCCTGCAAAATGGATGTGGATATCACGAAAAACCCCAATCATGCCGAGTGCATCCGCTGCGGCATGTGCATGAAAGCCTGCCCGACCGGTGCTATCTGCTACCGCTACGGTCTGGGCGATAAAACCCAAACGACTGACAAAGGAGAAACTATCTAATGAAAAAGAATCGACTGATCGCATTTGCCCTGTCCGTAAGCCTGCTGCTCGGCGCATCCGCCTGCGGCAAACCGGCAAAAACCGTCTCCGAGCTGATAGCGGAGGAAAACGCCATCCTCGACCAGCACCAGGAACTGTGGACAACGGCTCTGAATTCGCTCGACAAGGACAATCTGTCGCAGAGCACCCAGAGCACCAACTACGCTGATGTACTCGATCTTGCGATTAAAAACGTCAAGGACCAGCTCTCGGACGAGGACTACAAGACGCTGACCGACGATGCCGCCAAGGTCCGCAAGCTGGAGGACCAGCTGCAGGAACTTCCGCCCGAGGAAGGCACCACCGCATCCGACGACAGCACGTTCCCCGCTTTCGAGGGCAAAGACCTGGACGGCAACGCCGTGGACAGCAGCTTGTTCGCTGACAACGCGTTTACGGTCGTGAATTTCTGGTTCAGCGGCTGCAAGCCGTGCGTGGCCGAACTTGGTGATCTGGACAAGCTGAATCAGACCGTCAAGGCTCAGGGCGGCGAGGTTATCGGCATCAATACAGAAACGCTCGATGACAATGCGGATGCCATTGCCACCGCAAAACAGATTCTGCAGACCAAGGGGGCATCCTACCGCAACATCACCTTTGCATCCGGCAGCGAGGCCGGTCAGTTTGCACTGAACACCACGGCATTCCCGACCACCTATGTTATCGACCGGAACGGAAAAATCGTCGGTAAACCGGTACTCGGCGGCATCACGAACGAAAGCAGCATGAAGCAGCTGCAGGAGAATATTGATACCGCGATTGCAAACGACGGAAAATAACACCCACGGGTAACTGCCGCTGCAATCCGCATCATAAACATACACAGCGCAGATTGTGCTGAGAAAGGCAACGGAGATTAGCAGGGCCAGGTAAACGTAAACGAAGCCGCAGACGAAAGTCTGCGGCTTCTGTCTGTCAAAAAATCAGATTGGCGTTTTGCGTTTCGTGCGGTAGCACGCATCAAATAGAATTTGCGAAGCAAATTCATAAATTCCGGGAGCATGGTCCAGACCACCCTCTCTTGCCGCTATGCGGCAATTCACCTTGTGTATCTCGGAATTTATACAAGGGAAGAAAAAATGTGCCCGTCAGGGCGCGGTTTTTCTTCGATTTCGCTCGAAAGCGTGGTTTCGAGCGAGAGGCTGCTCGGAAAACGTTAGTTTTTCGACAGCCTCCGAAGCCGCAGACGAAAGTCTGCGGCTTCTGCGTGCCTGCGGAAATATCCACGAAGATATGCACAAACCTGTGGATAAATTTGAGGACGGAACTTTTCCTCGTTTCTCCTATATGGTATACTAAAATTATACAAGCGAAAATCGCAGGAAAAAGAGAAACACGAGGGATAAACATGGGACTGTTTTCAAAACCGGAGGTTGTGATTGCGAAAGAATCCAGCAACGCAAAGGAGTATCTGCGGCAGCTGGAAGAGCTGGCGGAAAAGGCAACCGGAGAAAACGCGAAAAAAATCGCAAAAGAGATTGCCGTGGTGAAAGCCGGCATTATCGGTGAGGATAATATTCTGTTTGAGCTGAAAAACAGCGGTATGGATATGGTTGTGCTGCACGATTTGTATATTGAAAGCGTGTCCGGTGCCTCGGCACAGATTGACTTTCTGGTACTGACTCCAAAGATTAACTTTGTGTTGGAGTGCAAAAATCTGTTCGGCAATATCGAGATCAACAGCAAGGGCGATTTTATCCGCACAATTCGCTGCAGCGGTCGGTACTATAAAGAGGGAATTTATTCGCCGATTACGCAGAATCAGCGGCATTTGCAGGTGCTCAAGGAACGAAGGAGCGAAAATGACGGCAAACTCCTTGCCGCATGGAAGAATTACTTGTTTAAGGACTTTTTTAGGGGATTAGTCGTGCTTGCCAACCCGAAAACTGTTGTCAACGACCGATATGCGAAGAAAGAGGTCAAGGAACAGGTCATTCGAGCAGACCAGTTGATTGAAACGATAAAACGAGTGAATAAGGCGTCCAAGGAATCGGCTTCTTCCTTGAAAGATTTGAAGGAGATGGGTGAGCGGTATCTGCTGATGCACATTGAAATGCCAATCACCTATATCGAAAAATTCAAGCAGGAGGAGCTGGAAGACCAGCCTGCCGCCGAGCGGCCTGCACCTGCGCCGTCGGAGGGAAAATGCTGTCCGAAGTGCGGCAAGCCGCTTGTCATGCGGGAGGCCAGACGCGGCACACATATCGGCGAAAAATTCTGGGGCTGCACAGGATTTCCTCAATGTCATTTTATAAAGAAAATCGTGAAAACCGAAAACAAATAAACAGAAAAGCGGCATGACTTGCATCAAAGTCATGCCGCTTTATGGTTACTTAAAACACAAACGCCTCGCTCTGCTCGATCTCAATCCCGCAGTCCGCGATAACCGTCTGATACTGCGCGTAAACTTCGGCTTCCATGCGCCACGCGATGCCGCATCCGGCGGACAATCTGCGCGGTACCGGCACCAGCCGGCCGGCAATACCGTTCTGCTTGCAGAATGACTCCATCTCCATGGCAGCATCGGTGGTGTGGAAGGTGAGCACCTGATACGGCTTTTTCTCTCGCATTACGCCTGAAAAACGATCTCGAAGCACCCGTCCGGACGCACGGTCGTCTGACCGGACTTGTTCTCATACTCGAGCATTTTCTCGATATTCTTGCGGGTGTGTGCCTCGTCACCGAGCACACGGATCAGCTTCCCCGGGTGATCCTGCATCGCGTCCATCGCCAGCAGAACCGGCTCCGGACAGGACAGACCGCGAACATCTACTTCAACATATTCAGCCATTGCACATTCTCCTTTTCCGACTTACTTTGCTGTCTTTTTGCGGCGCAGATTGGTGCCCGCAATGACAAACAGCACGATAATGCAGACGATCACGGCGATTTTGCCGGCTGCCGCCGGACCGCCTGCGACTGCAGGCTCGGTTTCGGTTGCCGCCTTGGCAGCCGCGCCGACCAGACCGAAGTTATGCGCGAATGCCGCACCGATCAACATACCGAGGAAGGTGACCGCGCTGTCAGACGAACCCTGACCTGCCAGAATGAGCTGACGCAGCGGGCAGCCGCCAGCCAGCACAGCCGCAAAGCCTACAACATACATGCCAAGAATGTTCCACAGGTGCTGGGAATGCGCGATCGGCTGACCGGAAAAACCGAGGTGGAAGCTGCCGGTTGCCGCATTGTAGACTGCCATCACTGCAAACAGGGCCGCGATAATGCTGATCAGGTCGAAGTTCTTCATCAGAATGATGTCGCGGATGCTGCCTGCAAAGCACATACGGCTCTTCTGCGCGAGCGCACCGATGATGAGCGCAACCACCAGAGAAAGGATGATCGGCGCATGCTTGCTGCCCGGGCCCTCGGTGCTGACCGCGTAAGCGCCGGTCGCTACGCCGATTACGAGCAGCGCCGCCAGCACAACCGGCAGAACGGCACCGCCGACCGGCTTGGCCTCATACGCACGGCCGAGTGAGAAACCCTTCTTGAGAAAGAACGAGCCGGTCGCTACACCGCCTGCAAAGCCGATAAGCGCGACCCACGCATTCAAGTCACCGGCGGCCATGCGCAGCACCATTCGGAGCGGACAGCCGAGGAATACGAGGGCGCCAATCATCATCGCAGCGCCCAGAATAAAACGCACCATCGGCGAGGAACCGGCGGTGGACTTATACTCCTTGGTCAGCAGCGCCAGCAGGAACGAGCCGCAGACAAAGCCGACGACCTCCGGACGGAAATACTGCACCGGAGCCGCAGTGTGCAGCTTGAGCGCGCCCGCCATATCGCGGACGAAGCAGGCAACACAGATCGCCATGTTGGCAGGATTTCCGTAAATTGCCAGAAGCATCACCAGCAGCCCGATCACCGCACCGGACACCGCCAGCTTCCATGTCTTGTCAAACAGTTTCATGATTTTCTCCTTTTTTGTGAAATGAGGGAATTTTATGCTGTATTCAGTATATCATGCGGTGTTTTCAATGTGAAATTGATTCTATTGATAATTTGATTGAATCTATTGATATAATCTATAAATACAGCTATAATGGAGAAAACGAAAGGAATGCCGCCCATGGATATTCGTCAGCTGGAAGCCTATGTCTATACCGTGAAGTACCGCAGTTTTTCACTTGCTGCACAGAAGCTGTATCTGTCGCAGCCGACCGTCAGCGCGCACATCTGCAATCTGGAAAAGGAGCTGCATACACAGCTGCTCAAGCGTACGACAAAAACGCTCTCGGTGACACCGGCCGGTCAGACGCTGTATAATTATGCCGCAGAAATCCTCGATTTGCGGCACAAAGCCATTCTGGAGCTGTCCAACGAGCAGGAAACCATGCTGCATATCGGCGTATCGTCCGTGCCGTCGCTATATCTGCTGCCCGAGCTGCTGGCAGCGTACCACGAGAAGGCCCCGGAGATCCGGTTCCGCACCAGCTGCTCGGACAGTCTGGATGTGATAAGCAAGGTCGCAGACAGCACCTGCGATATCGGTCTGGTCGGCACAAAGACCGCAGAGGCCAACTGCGAATTTCTGCCGGTCACCTCGGACGAGCTGGTAATCGCCGCACCGAACACACCGCATTTCCGTGCCTATCAAAGCCAGTCGGACCCGCTGACAGCGCTCCTGCGCGAACCGTTCCTGCTGCGCGAGGACAACTCGGGCACCAAGCAGGAAACACTGTATTTCCTCCAGAATCACGGCCTGTCGCTTGATGAACTGAATGTCATTGCCGTCATGGATGACGCGGCAGCGCTCAAGCGTTGCATCGCACTTGGCATGGGCATTTCCATTCTGTCGCGCGCAACTGTGCAGACCGATGCACAGCAGGGACGCCTGCTGCTGTTCCCCCTCGGACGGTCAGCGTTCCTGCGCCGGCTGTACATTGTGTATCCGTCCATACGGCGTATGTCCGAGCAGGCTATTCACTTTCTGGATTTTATGAAAAGGTATTATCGGATTGGATAACAGCCGTGCTGTCCGGTTTGATATAGCCAATCGGGCAGGAGGCTCTCCTGCATAGAAAACCGGTCGGTTCTATCCGCAAGGTCAAAACGGACAAAGCGGATTCCTTAAGGCAACACCGGATTATATGGAGGCGGGAAAGGCATCCATTCTGTGTTCCTGTGAACCGGCTGCAGCAATGGTATTTGGCTTTTTCTTGTTTAGAGAAATTCCTGCGGTGCTTTCGATTACAGAACTAATCATTATACCGATCGCACTTGCTATGCTCGTACTTTCTAATAAAAAGCCGGAAATTGTGGAGGAAAATGATCATGTCAAAAGATGAGTATTTGATTACCGATGCGCCACTGAAAGCGCTGACGGTTTTTGCCATGCCGATGATTCTCGGCAGCTTTTTTCAGCAGATATATAATATGGCCGACTCCATCATCGTTGGTCAGTTTGTCGGCTCCTCCGCTCTTGCGGCGGTCGGCGCCTGCGCTGCCCTGACCAATGTTTTCATTTGTGTGGCGCTGGGTGCCGGTGTCGGTGCCGGCGTGCTCGTAAGCCGTTATTTCGGCGCCAGAGAATATGGTAAAATGAAAACCATTGTATCTACCTCCCTGATCAGCTTTTTACTTCTGAGTATCATCCTTGGCGTCTTTGGCTTTTGCTTTTCCCATGCGATGATGAGCGGATTACAGACCCCTGCCGATATTCTGAAGGAGGCAGTACTGTATCTGCGGGTCTATTTCGTAGGTTTTCCGTTTTTGTTCATGTACAATATTCTTTCTACCATGTTCACTTCCATTGGTGAATCAAAAATTCCGTTGGGACTGCTGATCTTTTCATCAATCCTGAATATTGTGCTGGATCTTTGGATGGTAGCCGGTCTGGGACTTGGCGTGTTCGGTGCGGCGCTTGCAACGCTGATTGCGCAGGGCATTTCGGCTGTGTTTTCACTTTTGATTTTCTTTTATCGGATGCGGCGGTATAAGAGCAGCTTTGTCTGGTTTGACGGGCAGGAGCTGCGTTCGATGCTTCAGATTGCTGTTCCATCGGTTCTTCAGCAGTCTACCGTATCCATCGGTATGATGATCGTACAGGCGGTGGTAAATCCCTTCGGCACACAGGCACTCGCGGGATACGCGGCGACGATGCGGGTGGAGAACGTCTTTTCTCTGATTTTTGTGTCCATCGGCAATGCGGTTTCGCCGTATGTTTCCCAGAACCTTGGCGCAAACAAAACCGAGCGCATCAAAAAAGGCTACCGCGCAGCATTGGTGCTGGATGTATGTTTTGCTGTTCTTGCCTTCCTTGTCATTGAAACGCTGCACACGCAGATTTCCTCGCTGTTCCTTGGAAAAGACGGAACCGCCCTGGCTTATCAGGTGTCCGGGGATTATATGAGATGGATTGGTTTCTTCTTTGTCTTTATGGGCATCAAAATGGCGACCGATGGCGTTCTTCGCGGACTCGGAATCATGCGGCCGTTCCTCATTGCCAATATGGTAAACCTTGCGATTCGCTTGTCCGTGGCGTTGATCTGTGCACCGCGTTTTGGTATTGCATTTGTCTGGCTTGCCGTGCCAGCAGGCTGGCTTGCCAACTTCCTGGTTTCCTATGCAGCTCTCAGGAAATCCTGGCCGACTGAAAAAAGTGGTGTTATCTCGGTAAATTCCAGTTTACCGAAAAGATGAAATCCTTCGGAACAGCATCTGAAATATTAACAGCGAAGTAAAAAAACATCCCGAATCCTGTGTACAGTCCGGGATGGAACTGCACCCCCTCTGTCAGACCGTATGATATACAGTCTGACAGAGGGGGTGCTTTATTATGTTAAGAGGAAAACCGAAACTTACTCTCCAATCTTCACCCTCAACTCTTTACGCTTTGCACAGTCAGTCGATAATCTTAATGCTCTCAATAACCGGCTGATTTTCCGTCTTAACCGTGCCGTTATCGTCCTCGACCGGCGTATTATCGCAGATTTCATCCACTACATCCATGCCCTTGGTCACATAGCCGAAGCAGGCGTACTGACCGTCAAGATAGGTGCTGTCCTGCTGAACGATGAAGAACTGCGAGGATGCGCTGTCCGGATTGCTTGAGCGTGCCATCGAAACCGCACCGCGCGTGTGCGACAGCTTGTTCTCCACGCCGTTATCCGAAAACTCGCCCTTGATGGTGTTCTCCGAGCCGCCGGTGCCGTTGCCCAGCGGGTCGCCGCCCTGCATCATAAAGCCGGTAATAATGCGGTGAAAGGTCAGTCCGTCATAAAAGCCGTCGTTTGCAAGGTCCATAAAATTCTGAACTGAGATAGGCGCTGCATCGCCGTCCAGTTCGATGTCAATCGTGCCGTGGTCCTTGATGGTGATTTGTGCATGGTGCTGACCGATGGGCTGTGCGGTCTCCTCAGCAGTCGTCTGCTGCGAGTTATCGCTCGTGTCGGTGGCATCATCCGTCGAGGTCTGCGCGCCCGATTTACCGCCGCAGGCGGTCAGAACCAGCATCGCCAACAGGCCAAAAAGCAAAAATGTACGTTTTTTCATGTGAAATTCTCCTTTTTAGGCAATACCGCATCATTGAACAAGAGCGATTTGCGAGTAAATTTCGCATTCTGATTAGGCGCGGGTTTGCAGCAATACTTTGTGTATTGCAAAAATCCGCAACGACATCAGAGCGTAAAATTTCCGCAAAGCGCCGCAGCTTTAATTATGCGGTGTTGCCTTATATCCTGAACGGGTGGAATATGAAAATGTTCCCGCGGTACTCCCCTATTATACGGTACTGCGAACGCGAAAACCAGTGTTTTTTCGGTGTCTGCAAAAAATGCACCGCAAAACTGCGGTGCATTTTCTATCAAACGATACAGTGCGGAACCGATTTCTGCACAAACCGTGTCGTTCCGCGACAGCTTACTTCATAATGTCCTTATCGTGGGCCGCTTTGGCAACCAGACCGGACAGCGCCAACAGCGCGATCAGGTTCGGGAATACCATCAGGCCGTTGAACAGGTCGGACAGGTTCCAGACCAGATCAACATGCAGTGCGGAGCCGATCACGATGCAGACAACAACGATAGCGGCATATACCTTGACTGCCTTGCTGCCGAACATTGCCTTTACGTTCTGCTCACCGAAGAAATACCAGCCGATGATGGTAGAGAACGCAAAGAACAGCATGCAGATCGCAACAAAGATCATGCCCGCCGAGCCGAGGGAAGCCTTGAAGGCTGCCTGTGCCAGCTCGGTGCCCTGCAGACCGTCCGGTGCGCCCGGATTGAGCATACCCGAGGTCAGGATGACCATAGCGGTCAGCGTCAGTACAACAAAGGTGTCGATGAATACGGAAACGATAGCGATCTCGCCCTGATCCTGCGGACGCTTTACCTTAGCGAGCGCGTGCGCGTGCGGCGTGGAACCCATGCCAGCCTCGTTGGAGAACAGACCGCGTGCAACGCCGTAGCGCATTGCCTGACGAACCGTGATGCCTGCAGCGCCGCCGAGGATAGCCTGCGGGTCAAATGCTGCAACAAAGATGGACTTGAACGCCGGAATGATTGCCGCGTGGTTGATGCACAGAATGACAACACAGCCCAGCATGTAGAACATTGCCATGATCGGAACGACCTTCTCGGTAACAGCCGCAATACGGCCAACGCCGCCGAGGAAGATGAACGCTGCAATGATCGCACAGATGATGCCGACAACGATCATCGGTGCGCCGAACGCGGTGTTGAACGCTACGCTGATCGAGTTTGCCTGTACCATGTTGCCGGTGAAGCCCAGCGCGAAAATAATTGCAATCGAGAAAAAGCCGGCGAGGAACTTGCCGAATTTACCGGTAAAGCGTGCGCGGATGTAGTAGATCGGACCGCCGGTAACGTGGCCCTTGTCGTCCGTAGTCTTGTACTTCTGCGCGAGAACCGCCTCGCCGTAGATGGTGGACATGCCGAAGAACGCACTCAGCCACATCCAGAAAATCGCACCCGGGCCGCCGGAATACAGTGCGGTAGCCGCGCCTGCAATGTTGCCGGTGCCGACCTGCGCCGCGATTGCGGTCGTCAGCGCCTGGAACGGACTCATGCCGTCCTTGCCCGCCTTCTCACCGTTAAGCGAGAAATGGCCGAACAGATGCTTCCAGCCTGCGCCGAACTTGCGCACCTGAACGAAGCGCGTGCGGATGGTAAACACGATGCCGGTGCCAACCAGCAGGTACAGCAGCAGGCCGTTCCATACGACGTTGCTGACCTTGCTTACCCAGTCTGCCAATACTTCCATTGTCATTTTACATACCCCTTCTTTGTTTTGCGGCAAACAAAAAAGCCGAACCCAATCAGCATCGGGTTACGGCTCCAAAGAAACGGAAAGACAGCAAACAGACGGTACACCCTGCACCGTGAGAAAACATTTGCTGTGGTTCCGCGGAACTTATTTTTATATCCTAACGTCTATAAAAACAGGTTCATCTCTGTCCTTTTGCCTGAGAGATTGGCACGCAAACCCCTTTGCGCGCGTTGCACCTTCGGCAGTCCCCTTGAGGAACGTTCTCCAGAGCCACATCCATTTACAGTCCTCATCCGGAAAACCGGACACCTGAGAGTTTTGCTCCTTCGGCAAGCCATGGGCAGTTGCCCGCGCGGCTTTTTCCTGCAAACTTCGTTTGTCGCGTATGTAGTTTATGAATTCAGTGTAACACCGTGACAACATTCTGTCAATGTCAATCAAGATATTCGTGAAAGTTTGTGAAAAACAGCAAATTTCTTGACAACCTATGCTATAATAGATAGGCTATACTGGTAGTATTATTGGTAAATCCAAGTAATCAACAGCATCCCTCGAAAGGAGGAAATTTACATGAATGATGCTTTGCAGCAGCTTCTCGACAGGCTGACGGCTCTGCTGGCGGAAAAACCGCTCATCGGGGCGTGGTACACGACCGTTGTGCGCTTTGTGTTCCCGCTGCTTGCGCTGATGATCCTTGTCGGTGCGATCCGCTCGCTGTGGAAGGTCAAGCACCCGGATGAGGTCTGGGGCTATCTGGTGCTGCGCAACGGCGTGCGCCTGCCCATCACCCACTGGGAGAACATCATCGGACGCGCACCCAGCTGCGATGTGCAGCTGGAATATCCGTCGGTATCGCGTCAGCACGCCGCGCTCATCCGCGAGGATGACGGCAGCTGGACGATATACGACCTCGGTTCCAAGGGCGGCATCAAGGTAAACGACCTGTCGGTGGACGAGTATGCGCTCGTCGAAGACGGCGACACGGTCACCTTTGCGGGTATTCCCGCTATCATGGAGCCCATTACCGCTGAGGAGAAGCGCACACAGATGGTCGAACGCCGCATTGAGGGCAAGCCTGCCGGCATGTGGGGTTCGCTCGTACTGCTGACGCTGTTCCAGATCCTCACCGGTCTGCAGCTCATTATCGCACAGGGCGACAAGGCAACCACCACCATTCCGCTCACCTTTTTTGTCTTTACGGTAATCTGCTGGGCGTATTTCATCGTCATGCGCCTGTTCCGCCGCATCGGCTTTGAAATGGAGACGATAGCGTTCTTCCTATGTACGCTGTCACTCGCCGTCACCGGCTCGACCGTGCCGGACGAGCTGCCCAAGCAGCTGATTGCGATTTTGATGGGTCTTGCCATCTTTATCGTGCTCGGCTTCTTCCTGCGTGACCTGACCCGGGCGCAGAAGGTGCGCTGGTTTATGAGCGCAACGGCAGTCGGACTGCTGGCTATTACACTGCTGATCGGCTCGTCGCAGGGCGGCGCGAAGGCATGGCTGCGTCTCGGTCCTCTGTCTCTGCAGACCTCGGAAATTGCGAAAATCTGCTATATTTTTGCCGGCGCAGCAACGCTCGACCGCCTGTTCAACAAGCGCAACCTGTGGATGTTCATCGGCCTGACCGCCATCTGCGGCGGCTGTCTCGCGCTGCAGAACGACTTCGGCACCGCGCTTGTGTTCTTCGTGACGTTCCTTGTCATCGCGTACCTGCGTTCGGGCGATTTCGCCACCATCGGCCTTGTGTGCGCCGGCTGCTTCGGCGCGGGCATGGTCATGCTGACCATCAAGCCGCACGTTGCCGCACGATTTGCCTCCTGGGGACATATCTGGGAGGATGTGTACGACAAGGGCTTCCAGCAGACGCATACGCTGACCGCAGCCGCCTCCGGCGGCATGATCGGCGTAGGCGCAGGCAAGGGCTGGCTCTCGAATCTCCCTGCCGCGGATACCGATATCGTGTTCGGCATGCTTTGTGAGGAATGGGGGCTCGTCATTGCCGTGCTGACCATCCTGTGCATCATTACGCTGGCTGTGTTCGCGGTGCGCGCCTGCCGCGCCGGACGCTCCAGCTTTTACACCATCGCCGCATGCGCGGCCACCAGTCTGCTGGTGTTCCAGACCTGTCTGAATGTATTCGGTGCGGTCGATATTCTGCCGTTCACCGGCGTTACGCTGCCGTTCGTATCCAACGGCGGTTCGTCCATGCTGTCGGCATGGGGCATGCTCGCCTTTTTGAAGGCGACCGACACCCGACAGAATGCATCGTTCGCGGTTCGTCTGCCCAGCCGCCGCGAGCTTAGAGGGGAGGAGTAACCATGCGGAAAATCGAAAAACGCAGTATTTTCTGTCTGATCCTTGCCGCACTGCTCGGTCTGGGTCTGGCGTTCTTCTGCTTCCAGTTTGTCGTGGACGGCGGCGACTGGGCCTCCTACCCGTACAACCGTCATCTCTATAACAACGCCGGTCAGCTGAAAGGCGGCACCATCCTCGACCGGGACGGCGATATGCTGTCCACGCTCGACGAGGACGGCAACCGCATCTACAATGATGACGCAGCCGTCCGGCGCGCCACACTGCACGCCGTCGGCGACAAAAACGGCAACATCGGTGCGGGTGCGCTCACCTCGTTCGCGGATAAGCTGTCCGGCTACAATCTGCTCACCGGCGTATATTCTCCGCTCGGCACCGGCAACAGCCTGTATCTGACGATTGATGCCTATTTGAACAATGTCGCCTATCAGGCTTTGAACGAAATGAACGGAACGGTTGGCGTTTATAACTATAAAACCGGTGAAATTTTGTGCATGGTGTCCACACCAACATTCGATCCGGCCAATCCGCCGGACATTGCGGCGGATGATCCCGCATGGGACGGCGTTTACGTCAACCGACTGCTGTCCGCAAACTCGATTCCGGGCTCCATCTTCAAGGTTGTGACCATCAACGCCGCTATCGAGAACATCCCCGACCTGTTCCAGCGCAAGTGGACGTGCACCGGCTCGGTCAACATCGGCGGCGAGGAAGTCACCTGCCCGCACGCTCACGGCGAACAGGACATCGAGGAAGCGCTCGCCAACTCGTGCAACGGTGTGTTCGGTCAGCTGGCTGTCGAACTCGGCGGCGAAACCATGCAGAAATACGCGGATGCCGCCGGGCTTACCAAGTCCATCAAGGTGGACGGCATCCAGTCCTCTGTCGGCAAGTTTGATTTCTCGGGCAATGACAATCAGCTGGCGTGGTCGGGTGTCGGTCAGGGTCAGGATACCCTGTGCCCAATCAACATGCTCCAGTATATGGGCGCGATCGCCAACGGCGGCAAGGCTGCCGTGCCGCGTCTGATCGAAAAATCCACCACAGATTACGGCCTGCCGACCGGCATTTACTATCCGCACAAGTCGGCGCAGCTGATCGACGAAAAGACCGCGGGTACCATCGCGGATATGATGCACAACAACGTCATCGAGACCTACGGTCAGGATCGTTTCCCGGGCATGGATATCTGTGCCAAGTCGGGCACCGCCGAGGTCGGCGCGGATAAATCACCGAACGCATGGTTCACCGGCTTCCTGCGCGACGAGGCTACGCCGTATGCCTTCATCGTTCTCGTCGAGAACGGCGGCGGCGGCTCGTCGGTTGCCGGTACGGTGGCTTCGCAGGTGCTGCAGGCTGCGGTAGAAAAGGGTTATTAAGGAGAGAGAAATCATGGCGCAAAGCACTGAAATACTCCCTAACGGACTGCAATTATTACAGGACGACCGGTTTTTTAAGCTCGGACAGGACAGCGTGCTGCTCAGCGCGTTCGCCAAGCCGAGACGCAATGCCAAACTGCTCGACCTCGGCTGCGGCACAGGCGCACTGGCGCTGCTCGTATGGCGGCCGGATCTCAAGATCACCGGACTGGAACTGCAGGACGGCCCGCTCGACCTGTTCCGGCAGTCCATCACAGCAAACGAGCTGGAAAACGTAACCGCTCTGCAGGGCGATCTGCGGCAGATGCGTACGCTGCTGCCACACGGCAGTATGGATTACGTTATCTGCAACCCGCCGTATTTCGACCGCAACGCAGGCGCGAATGCGCCGACCGCCGAAAAGCGCACCGCAAGGCAGGACGCGACCTGTTCGGTCGAGGAACTGGCGGTTGCGGCCTCGTTCGTGCTGCATACCGGTGGTAAAGCCGCGTTCGTATTCCGGCCGGAACGGCTGTGGGTGCTGCTCGAAGCGCTTTCGCGCGTGCGGCTCGTGCCGAAAAGAATGCGGTTCGTGCACCAGAGCGTGCAAGCGGCGCCAAGCGTCGTCATGGTCGAGTGCCGAAAAGGCGGCAGTGCGGAAGGACTTGTTGTTGAGCCGCCGCTGATCGTTGAGAGTGATGAATATTTCCGTATTTACGGAATTGAGCATTGAAAATGGAGAATCAGCGCTATCCTTGCGCGAGTCCCGTCCGCGCTGCGCTGATACGCGCAATGCGCGATGATTTAGCCGCACCTTCATTTCCCATTCTCAATTATCCATTCTCTATTCTCCATTTAAGAAATTCCGGAGGGATTGAATTGTCTACATTATACTTAGTCGCAACGCCGATCGGCAACCTGAGTGATTTATCGCCGCGGGCACGCGAGGTGCTCAGCACGGTGGATTTCATCGCGGCAGAGGACACCCGCGTGACGCAAAAGCTGCTTAACGCCTGCGAATTGCCCAAAAAGCCGATGATCTCGTACTACGAACACAATCGCCGCGCACGCGGTGAAGCAGTTTTGGAGAAGCTGCTCGCCGGTGAGACCTGTGCGCTCGTAACCGATGCGGGCACGCCTGCGGTTTCCGATCCGGGTGAGGATCTGGTCGCGCTGTGCGCCGAGCACGATGTGCCCGTTATCCCGATTCCGGGCTGCTGTGCGGCGGTCTGCGCGCTGGCGGCATCCGGTCTGCCGACCGGACGCTGGTGCTTTGAAGGCTTCCTGTCGGTCAACAAAAAGGCCCGCAGAGAGCATTTGGACGCACTGCAGGGCGAAAAACGCACGATGATCTTCTACGAAGCACCGCACAAGCTGTGTGCAACGCTGCGTGACCTGCGCGACGCCTTCGGCGGCGACCGCCGACTGTCGCTCTCGCGCGAGCTGACCAAGCTGCATGAGCAGACGCTCCGCATGACGCTCGATGCGGCGGTTGCATACTTTGACGCCAATGCGCCGCGCGGCGAGTTCGTGCTCATCCTCGAGGGTGCGCCGGACGAGCCGGAAACCGAGCAGGACGAGGCCGAGCGTCTTGCCTCTGCCGCCAAGGCGGTCCGCCGCCGCGTGGAACAGGGCCAGACCCAGAAGGACGCGGTCAAGGCGGTTTCCGCCGAAACCGGCGTAAAGAAAAACGCGCTGTACCGCTATGTACTCGATCACGAAGAATAACGAAAAACCGTTGCAAAAAGCAACGGTTTTTTCGTTTTCTGCACCTATTTGAGATGTTTCGGACAGTCGCTGCGGCAGCAATGTCCGCGTCCCGGACACTGCGCATGACGCTCGCACAGCGCAACATCGCCGCCCTCGATCACCAGTCGTTTGCCGTTTACAAGGCAATCCGCCAGCTTGCGGCGGGCGTTGTTGTAGATCAGCTGCACCGTTGTGCGGGCCACGCCCATCTGCGCGGCAGCCTGCTCCTGCTGCAGATTCTCCAGATCCAGCAGACGGATGGCTTCATATTCGTCCAGCGTCATTTGTACGCACTCTGTCGTATTTTCCTGCGGGGAAAACTCGCTGAACGTCGGCATACTGCAGATTCTGCGGCACTTTCTCGGTCTCGGCATGGATTATTCGTGACAGTGACCGCCGCAGCCGTGGCTGCCGCAGGAATGGCCTTCGCCGTGATCATGGTGCGTGCAATGTACATTGGGATCAAACGCCAGCGTACCGTTCAGGAAAGCCTGCACCGCCTCATCTGCGTTGCCCTGCACGCCGCCGATCAGACGGATATTGGCCTCCGCAAGCGCTGCCTGTGCGCCGCCGCCAATGCCGCCGCAGATCAGCGTATCCACACCAAGCTGCGCCAGCAGGCCGGCCAGCGCACCGTGACCGCTGCCGTTCGTATCCACCACCTGCGCATGCAGCAGCTTGCCGCCGGATACCTCGTACAACTTAAACTGCTCCGTGTGGCCAAAATGCTGGAAAACCTCTCCGTTTTCATAGGTAACTGCGATCTTCATAACCATTTCCTCCGAATCATTTCTGGCATATGCCAATAACATTACCTATAGTCTATCATGTTTTCGACATATGTCAATAATAAGTTTTGGCATACCGCTATCCCATTATATAGAAAACAGACGCCGATATCCGGATAAAGCAAAAACCCTTCCGAAAATCGGAAGGGTTTTGGAGCTTGTGGCCGGACTCGAACCGGCGACCTGCGCATTACGAATGCGCTGCTCTACCAACTGAGCCACACAAGCACTTATGCGTCCTGCGACGAATCTCTGCCTCGTTCACAGTGTTTTCAGTATATCATGCTTTTGAAAGTTCGTCAATATTTTTTTGAAATTTTTCTTGACATTCTCCGTGTATCCGTTATAATGGTATAGTATCCTTGCTCACATCAAAGGATGTGGGCCAAAAGTCCAAAAGGAGGTGCTAAGAATATGGCAAAGATTTCTGGCAAGTACGAGACTATCTTCATCGTTAACCCCAAGCTGGAAGAGGCAGCGGCTACCGCTGTTGTGGACAAGTTCAAGTCTCTCGTTGAGGCGAACGGCACGAACGTAGAGGTCGAGGACTGGGGCAAGCGCCGTCTGGCGTACCCGATCGAGGATCAGACGGAGGGCGTTTACACGCTGGTTCGTTTTGAGTCCAAGCCCGATTTCCCGGCTGAGCTGGACCGTATCTACAAGATCACGGACGGCATCATGCGTTCCATCATCGTCTGCCTGGACGACTAAGGCGGTGAACACCAATGCTCAATAAGGCGATTCTGATGGGTCGTTTGACCCGCGATCCCGAATTGCGCCATACCCAGTCCAACATGGCTGTGTGCTCGTTCTCGCTTGCGATCGACCGTGGTCGCAAGGATCAGAACGGCGAACGCCAGACCGACTTCATCGACTGTGTCGCATGGGGCCGTCAGGCAGAGTTCGTTGCACAGTGGTTCACGAAGGGTTCTATGGCAATCGTAGTCGGCCGTATCCAGTCCCGCCGCTGGCAGGACCAGAACGGCAACAACCGCACTGCAATCGAAGTAAATTGCGACGAGGTTTCCTTCGGTGAAACGAAGAAATCCCGCGATGCCTACAATGCAGGCAATCAGGGCGGTTTTGGCGGCTATGACAATGGATCGCAGATGCGGCCCGAGCCTGCCGCGTCCCAGGTTGCTCCGGCTTTCGATCTCCCCGCAGGAGATTCGGATTTTCAGGAGCTTGCTGATGACGACGGCGATGTCCCATTCTAAACTGAAGGAGGTTACGTGATCATGGAAGAAACCAAGAAGGAATTTACTCCCCGTCCGGAGCGTGCAGAGCGCCCGCAGCGCGGCCGTCGCCGTCGCAAGGTATGCGCATTCTGCGTAGATAAGGTTGCACACGTTGACTATAAAGATGCCGGCAAGCTGAAGAAGTACATGTCCGAGCGCGGCAAGATCCTGCCCCGCCGCATGACCGGTACCTGCGCTGCTCATCAGCGTCAGCTGACCGAGGCTATCAAGCGTGCACGTCACATTGCTCTTCTGCCCTACACCGCAGAGTAAGCAATTCGTTTTTTATAATCAAGGATACGCAAAGCGTCGTTTTCACAAGAAAGCGGCGCTTTTTTGCACCCTTGTTTCTCGTTTGCGGCAAACAAAAAGGACGCGTTATGCGTCCTTTTTTCGTTATTCCCATGTTCAGTTCATCAGATCGAGCAGCTTATAGCAGCGTGTTTTGGTGTAGCTCTGCTTAAAGCTGTAGGATGCAAGCTGCTTTGCGGTGTCATCCTCGGTCTCCTTTGCGGCATTTTCCGCACCGGAATCTCGCTCCTGCACCCACTGCTTGTAGCTTGCCTCCTCGGAAGCGTACTGATCGGCGTTGAGCACGGTCGCAAGGTAGTCGTACATCTCACCCAGCAGGTTATCCCATTGCTCAAACGAGCTTGCGGTCATAGCCAGCTCATCCTCCTGGTTGGCTGCCGACGAAATTTTCAGATCGTCACTTTCCAGCTCATCCATCTTTTTGCTGAATGCATCGCGCTGCTCGGCCTTTTTCTGGCTGTTCTCTTCCTGCTGCTTTTCCTGCTGCTGTGCATCGGAAAGCTGCTTCTGCAGCTCCTTGACCTGCTTTTTCTGGTCAGCGGTCAGCGAATCATCATTTGCCAGAGAATCCAGCTTGCCGCTGGCGGCATCGTACTTTTTATCGTCCAGGTAACTCTGCGCCTCGTCCAGATCGGAGTTGAACTGATCGTCCGACTGAGCAGACTGCGCCTTATCGAGCAAGTCCTCGATGGCCTTGTACATCGCGGAATCCGGGTCGGTGACACGGTTCTGCAGCTGCTTGAGCGCCGCAATGGCCTCGGTGTACTGGCCGTTGCCCACATAATCCTCAGCGGACTGATAGTCCTTGATCAGCTGAATGGTCGCATCCAGAGCCGCCGGGTCCTTGGCTTCCTCCTGTGCCTTCTGGTAATACGTAAGCGCCTTGTCGAAGTCACCGTGATCCATGTACTTTTCGGCCATGATGAGGTTTTCGTCGGTCTTGTGCGAATTTGCAAAATACCACACACCGCCGCCGATCAAAGCCGCCACGATGATGACCACCAACGCAACGATCAGGCCGCGTTTTCCCTTGGACGGCTTTTTGTAAACGCGGTCCTTCGGATCGGCCTCGCCATTGTAGTAGGTCGTGCGGCGCTCGGGCATGCCCGCAGCACGGCGGACCGGCGGCGTGTCGATCGGGCGCATGGTATCCTGCGTGGGAATGTTCGGATTCGGGATATTGGGATTGGTGTCTGCCAGCGGATCGGCAACCGTGTCGTCCACCGGAAGCTGCTGCTTTTCGTCCCGCATAGCCGCGTCAAACGCGCTGGTGTCAATCGGACCGGTCTCAACAGGGTCCTTCATATCATCCGGCAGGGTGGTAAATACAGCTGTTTCGTCATTGACACCGGTCTGCTCGACAGCTGCGCCGCAGAAGGGGCAGAATTTTCCGGCGATCGGCAGCTCCTTGCCGCAGTTTTTGCAAAGCATGGGTGATTTCCTCCTTTGAAAAAGGGTCGTTTTTATGCTTATTTTATAGTATAACATGCTGTATTCAGATTGTAAAGCGTGGATGGCTGTTCCCCATATTGGGATTCGCCGCCTGCGGACGGCGGGAACGTCGCCGCGCCCCGCGGCGGGGCAAGAGGGTAGACACCAATGGTTTCTACCCTCTTAACTCCCACTTCCTTTTGTTTCTTAGTCTGGCGCAGACCAGAGACCGGCGACCGCTGCAAAATGGGGAACGGCAGTCGGGTTACCGCAGCGTGTCTTTCTCCGCCTTTTCGCATTTCACAGACAGCTTACTGCTACACATATGGTTAAATCTACGCAGGGTGCGGCACAAGGTGAATTGCCCGAAGGGTAAGAGAGAGTCCCCTGGGGGATGACAGTGCCGCACAAGTCTTTAACGCGTTATATTGTAGGACGGGGTGACCTCACCCCGCCGTTTTTTACGATTTGCTGCCATTTACATACGGCGGGATGGGGTCATCCCGCCCTACAAGATAGATTCTGCAACGGATGAAATCCGCAGGTGCTGTCCGTAAACTCCAGACTAACGAGTTGCGCGGCACTGTTATGCCGCGCCTGCGTAGAAAAAACCGTCTGTGTAGCAGTACACTGTCTGTGAACTGCGGAAAGGCGGAGAAAGGCACGCAGCGGTAACCCGACTGCCGCTCCCCTGTTTCGCAGCGGTCGCCGTTCTCCGATTTTCGCCGTGCTCTCCCAAGGGAAACGGGAGTCAAGAGGGCAGAAACCGCAGGTGTCTACCCTCTTGCCCCCTCGGCGTGGGTACGCCGTCCCCAGCGGACAGCGAAATGTTTCGGAACTGAAACCTTACTCGTCTTGACAAGCTCTGGTCCGGAACGTAAAATATAGGTAATAAGGTAAGGCAGAATGTCCGCATTCTGCAACTGTCAAAAAGGGGATAGTATTTTGAAGTTGACAAAACGCATTTTCAGCGGTCTGCTGGCCGCCATGATGCTGTTCACCACTGCTTTTGCCGTAAATGATTCGGCGACAACCACGGCTGCAAACGCGCTGATGTTTGCACTCAAGCCGATCACCGGCAGCGCGTACGACAGCACTGCTCTCCAGACCGATCTGGCAGCAGCGCAGAAGATCATCTCGCAGCGCATGCAGCTTGAGGGTCTGACCGGCGCGTCTGCCGCCGTTTCCGGCGATGTAATCACCGTTTCCATTCCGAAAACAGCTACCGGCAACACTGCCGCTTACTGGGCCGCTCGTCTGGGCGACCGCCGTCTGTGCAGTGTGACCGACTTTCTGAACGAGGAGTGTCAGTTCGACCGTGCAGATTTTGCCTCTGCCAAGGCAACCACCGAGAACGGCGCTGAAGCCGTTGAGATCGACCTGACCGACTCCGGCAAGACCAAGCTGACCGAGGCCCACAACAAGGTAAAGGCATACCTTGCGGACAGCAAGAACGACGCTGACAAGGCGCAGTGGCTCACCTTCCACTGGGGCACCACCACCTTCCGCATGCTGGTGGACGACAGCTTCTCCGACAGCAAGCTGGTGATCGGCGGCGATTCCGATCCGCTGCGTGCCGGTGCATCCAAGTACATGCCGCAGTATCTGATGCTCGATCCGCTCCCGTTTGCACTGGAGCAGACCGCCGTTCCGACGGCCACCGAGCCGACGACTCCGACCACTCCCACCGAACCCACGACTCCGACTGATCCGACCACACCTTCCGAGCCGGCGACCACGGATTTCCCGGATATCGACGGTCACTGGGCTGCCGCTTCGCTGCGCAAGGGTGTTGAGCTGGGTCTGCTGAAGGGCATCAACGGCAAAATTATGCCGAACAACTCGGTCAAGCGTTCCGAGGCTATCGTTATCCTCAACCGTGCGCTTGGCGCAACGCAGGCCGACAGTGTATCCGGTCTGGCGGCCAGCCAGCAGTCCGCATGGTACAGCGGGGATCTGGGCAAGGCCATCCACCTCGGCCTGATCACCGCAAACGACAACCGCAGCTTTGACACTGCAGCTACCCGTGCCGAGGCTTTCGTGCTGATGGCTCGTGCGTTCGCGTACGACCGCGCAGAGACCGCTACCGATGAGCTGAGCAGCTTCACCGATACCTCCTCCATGACCACCGAGCAGAAGCAGGCTGCTGCCGCTCTGATCAGCCAGGGCGTTGTAAACGGTACCTCTGCTACCAAGCTGTCTCCGTCGAACAAGCTGACCCGTGCACAGTTCGTCACCATGATTGTGCGCATTGCCGCTGCCACCAACGCAGACAGCGCACCGACCAAGCTGGCCGGCGGCACCGTACTCACCAATCCGAGCATCGCTCTGACCGGCGCTGTCGCAGACGGCGACTGGATCTTTGCCGCTCCCACGAATGAAATTTCGCTCGATTCCGTCAGCAGCTCGCACCGCATCGTCCTCAAGGGCGAGGAGCGCGCTGTACTGAATGCCACCAAGCAGACCAGCATCTCTACGCTTGCTGTTGACCCGGCAGGCACGGCGGATGTTAAGATGGACAACACTTCGTCCGTAAACACGCTCGTTATCGCAGGCAAAGGCGGCTCCGTTGGCTACAGCGGCGCAGTCTCCAACATCGAGATCACCGCTTCCGGCCGCACGATCGTGCTCGAAGGCATGACCTCGGATGCCATCACCATCACCGGCAGCAACAACACCATCCTGCTCAAGGGCGACGCGGATACCGTTTCCGTACTGCGCGGCTCCGGCAACCGCATCACGCTGTCCGGCACGGTCGGCACGATGGTTCTGGCCGGCAAGAACACCACGGTCGACGGCACCGGCAAGATCGGCACCGTAGACACCCGCATGGTCGGCTGCACGGTAACGGCTAAGGCCGACCACACGATCGACAACATCGATCCCGGTCTGGATGGCGTTCAAATCACGATGACCGTTCCGGATAAGGTTAAGGCCGGCGGCTCGCTGACTGCCAAGGTCAGCTTCTCCGGCGTAAAGGAAGGCGTTACCTGCACTGCAATCTGGTATCAGGACGGCTCCGCGATCAAGGGCTGCACAAACAACAGCTTCGAGCTGACCAACGGCAAGACCTCCAGCCACACCAGCACCTTCACCTTCACCAAGAATATGAAGACCAGCACGGCGATTGGCTTTAAGCTGCTCTACGACAACCCGTCCACCGGCGAAACTGAGCAGGTTTACGCCCAGAAGACCGTTCCGATCGAGAATTACTCTGCCGAGTGGTATGCACAGCGCGACGCTGCCGCTATCCTCAAGCAGGTATCCTCGGTTTACCGCGGCAACTACACCACGTCCTACGCCGCTAACAACGACTACTCCACCACCACCAAGGAGGTCTGGATCAACGCCAAGGGCTACTCCAGCAACACCAATTATCTGGTCTGGATCAACCGCGCATACCAGCATGTAAACGTATTCACCGGCTCCAAGGGCAACTGGAAGCTGACCAAGAGCTTTATCGTCGGCACCGGTGCTGCCTCCACCCCGACTCCGGTCGGCGTGACCACCGTCAGCTACAAGCTGAAGGCAGGCTGGACCACCGGTACTTACACAGTTCGTCCGGTTGTAGGCTTCTACCCGGGCACCGGCTACGCGTTCCACTCCCGCCTGTGCTATCCCGGCACCGATACCGAATACGACTTCAGCAGCGGCTATCCGGTTTCGCACGGCTGTGTACGCATGAAGCACAACGACATCAACTGGATTTACAACAACGTACCGATCGGTTCGACTGTCGTAATCTACTAAACCGCAGCTGCAAACACCGATATTCTCCGTTTTTCCGGAGAATATCGGCGTTTTTTTGCCGCAAAACAGTGTGTACATCATCAACATCCTGTCCTGCACCACAACGATAAATTCTCACCATGATAATGTAATTCGTCATTTTATACGCATTTTTCGCAAATGCAATTGGTTATCGTTGTGACATTTTAATGTTGACGCCGACAACATCAGGGACTATAATAAACCCATCACAACAAACAACGAGGTGAGAAAATGGCCGATCAGTATCATCACGGAAATCTCAAAAGCAAGCTGTTGGAGGAAGCGGTCACGCTGATCTCGCAGGACGGCCTTGAAAATCTTTCTCTCCGGCGGCTGGCAACGCAGTGCGGCGTGAGTCACAACGCCATCTACCGCCACTTTGACAGCAAGGAGCGCCTGATCGACGCCTGCCGTGCCTACGTCATGCAGGAGCTGACGCGCACACTCGAGCTGACGCTCAGCGGTCTGGACGAAAGCCTGCCGCAGACCATGGAGCAGCTCGGCACCGCCTATCTGGATTTTTACATGCGCAACCCGACGTATTTCAGCGCGTATTTCCGCAATGCGTCCCAGAAGCTGACGTTCTCGCTTGAGCCGATCGAGGGCAACTACCCGCCGTTTTCCGTTTTCCGCCGTGTGGCTGTCGCTATCGCGGAAAAGCAAGGCATTCCGCAGGATGAGACACGATGGCGGCTTCTGCGCTACTGGACGATGCTCAACGGCATGTTCGCCATGTGGATTTCCTCCAACGTGGAACTGCCCGAAAACTGGAAAACCTGTCTGAAAAACGAATTTTAAGGAGCGTTTACGATATGAAACAGATCATTCTTACGGGCGACCGCCCGACCGGCAACCTGCATGTCGGCCACTACGTCGGCTCACTGGCCGAGCGCGTGAAGCTGCAGAATTCCGGAAAATATGACGAAATTTACATCATGATTGCGGATGCACAGGCGCTGACCGACAACGCCGAGCACCCGGAGCGCGTGCGCCAGAACATTATGAAGGTCGCGCTGGACTATCTTGCGGTCGGCATTGATCCGGAAAAGACGAATATCTTCATCCAGTCCATGGTGCCGCAGCTGACCGAGCTGACGTTCTACTACATGAATCTTGTCACCGTGTCCCGTGTACAGCGCAACCCTACCGTTAAGGCAGAGATTCAGATGCGCAACTTTGAAGCCAGCATTCCGGTCGGTTTTTTCTGCTATCCGATCAGTCAGGCGGCGGACATCACCGCATTCAACGCTACGGCTGTTCCGGTCGGCGAGGACCAGGAGCCGATGCTCGAGCAGTGCCGCGAAATCGTGCACAAGTTCAACACGATTTACGGTGAAACGCTGACGATGCCGCAGATTGTTCTTCCGTCCAACAACGCCTGCATGCGTCTGCCCGGCACGGACGGCAAGGCGAAGATGAGCAAGTCGCTCGGCAACTGCATCTACCTTGCGGATCCGGAGGAGGTCGTTCGTGAGAAGATCATGTCCATGTACACCGATCCGGACCATATCCGCGTGCAGGATCCCGGCAAGTTGGAGGGCAATACCGTGTTCACCTATCTGGATGCTTTCTGCCAGCCGGAGCACTTCGCAGAATTCCTGCCGGACTACCAGAATCTTGACGAGCTGAAAGCGCACTACCAGCGCGGCGGACTCGGCGATGTGAAGGTGAAGAAGTTCCTGAACAACGTCATGCAGTCTCTGCTGTCGCCCATGCGTGAGCGCCGTGCGCAGTGGGAGGGTCGCCTGCCTGAAGTCTACGAGATTCTCAAGAAGGGCAGCGAAATCGCCGCTGAGACTGCTCAGGGTACGCTCGATCGAGTCCGTCACGCGATGAAAATCGACTATTTCACCGATAACGGTCTGCTCAAGTAAAAATAGCAAAATAAAGGACGAACCACTTGGTTCGTCCTCTATTTTTACACTTTCGGGATTTGCTGGGTCACGCAGTGGATATTGCCGCCGCCAATCAGAATATCACGGGCAGCAATCGCAACCACCTTACGGGTCGGGAAAAGCTCCTGCAGGATGGCCTGCGCCTTTTCATCCATCGGGTCACCGAAGGCAGGCATGACAACAGCCTCGTTCGCAATGTAGAAGTTGACGTAGCTTGCCGCCAGACGCTCTCCCGGGGTGCGGGTCGGCTCGCCGTCGCACAGGTCAAGGCCGTCGCACTCCTCTGCGGTGATGGTCACCGGCTTGGGCAGCGGCAGCTTGTGCACCTTGATCCTGCGTCCCTTGGCATCGGTCGCGGCTTCCAATGCATCCAGACTCGCCTTGGAAAGCGCATACTGCGGGTCGGTCTCGTCGTCCGTCCACGCGAGCACAACCTCGCCCGGAGCCGTGAAAGCGCATACGTTGTCAACGTGTTCGTTGGTCTCGTCGTTGTAAATACCGCGCGGCAGCCAGATCACCTTGGAAACGCCCAGATAATCGCACAAAACCTGCTCAATTTGAGTCTTTGTGAGATCGGGATTGCGTCCCGCGCTCAGCAGGCAGGCTTCGGTGACGAGCGCGGTGCCCTCGCCGTCCGAGTGAATGGAGCCGCCCTCGCAAATGAAATCGCGTTTGTCATATACGTCATTGTTCAGCAGGTCGCAGAACTTGCGCGCCACACGGTTGTCCTTCTCCCACGAGGGATACAGGCCGTCCACATCGCCGCCCCACGCGTTAAACCCCCAGTCGATGCCGCGGCGCTCTCCCCTGTCGTTGATAACAAAGGTCGGGCCAACATCACGCGCCCACGCATCGTCAGTCTCCATCACGACCAGACGAACGCGGTCGGGCAGCTGTGCACGCGCGTTGTCATACTGCCCTTCCGAGCAGAGCACGGTCATGCTTTCGCTTTCGGAAATCGTCTCGATTACACGCAGAAAGGCTTTCCGGGCCGCATAGGCGCCGTACTGCCAGCTGTCGGCGCGTTCCGGCCAGATCATCAGGCAGCCCTCATGCGGTGCAAACTCCGCAGGCATATAAAACCCGTCCTGCGCGGGTGTAGTGTGCAAAATTTTCATGGTATCTCTCCCGTTCGGTGGTACATCAAGAGTACAACATTTTGATGGAATTTGCAATGGTCGTAGGCGGTTTGAAATGAAAAATTGAGAATGGAGAATGGAAAATGAACGTAATATTGAACGGTATGCGGGCGGTCGCCGACCGTCCCTGCGATTCCACGATTGCCGCCGTTTCTTAATGATAACGCCATTCTCACCTGATAAATACACCGATTTTCCCCTCACCTGCATTCTCCATTCTCCATTTTCCATTCTCAATTATTCAACTTTCCCTTTATCAACCCCGCAGAATATGGTACACTAAAAATGTATCAACCCATTTCCAAAGGAGAGGTGCATACCATGAATTACACTTACACCTATACATACACACCGCTTTTCACAATGATTCTGCCGATTCTGGCACTTTTACTGATTCTTGCGGGCGGCATCGCGCTGTACACGCTGTTTGTCCGCAAACCGAATCACTATCACGGTGCAGCGGCAAAGCTGCATGATTTTCTCAATTTCCGGCACGCGTACACCGAGGGTCTGCTGAAAATCCTGTACTGCATGACGGTCGCTGCGCTGGCTGTTTACAGCGTTATTCTGCTGTTTTTCCACTTTTTCTGGGCGATTCTGCTGTTTATCATCGGAAATATTGCTGCACGGCTCGGCTATGAATTTATTATGATGCTGTTCAGCATGCACCGCACCCTGCGCAGCATTGACCGCAAAATGCCCGAGCCGCAGCCGTTCGAGCAGCCGGCTCCCGAGCCGCAGAATACACCGGAAAATCCGCTCCCGCCCGATCAGCCGTAACACAGACCGCTGTTTCCGCTTGAAATTTGTTCAACGCAGATTGCAAAAACACGCAAGTCATGATAAAATAGATATACTATTACAGAATTTCGCGGCAGGACCAACCCATGTGCTGCCCTACAGAAAAGAGTATCTTAGAAAAGGAGGTCCGTGCATTGAAAATTCAGGAAAGCGCGGAAAACTACCTGGAAGCCATCCTGGTTCTGACGCAGAAAAATGGACAGGTGCGCTCGATCGACGTTGCGCACTACACCGGCTTTTCCAAGCCGAGCATCAGCCGTGCCGTTGGCCTGCTGCGCGATAACGGTTACGTTTCCATCGACCAGAACGGTCTGCTGGGGCTGACCGAATCCGGCATGCAGATCGCCACCAGCATTTACGAGCGCCACACCGTGCTCACCGCGTTCCTCACCGCTCTCGGCGTGGACGCTGAGACCGCCGCTGAGGATGCGTGCCGCATCGAGCATGTGCTGAGCGAGGAAACCTTCGACAAGCTCAAGCAGCATGCGAAGGCGTATATCGACGCACAGGGTAAATAAGACCTGTTGAAAATCCTGCCTGAAAAGGCAGGATTTTTTATATCAAATTTTATCGAACAAATTTTCGATAAAATCATTGCATTCAAATCGGCACCCTGTTATAATGGGTGTATCGAATCCGAATACACCGCCGCTCTGCGGCTTTCATATTTGTAACTTTTTCAGGAGGAAATGCTATCATGGCTACCAAAAAGCAGTTGGAACCAGTCGCTCCTGCGGCTGATAAGAAGAAAGCACTTGCCGCTGCGCTCGGTCAGATCGAAAAGCAGTTCGGCAAGGGCTCGGTCATGCGTCTGGGCGAAAACACCGGCATGAACATCGAACACATCCCGACCGGCTCGATCGGTCTGGATCTCGCGCTCGGCATCGGCGGTCTGCCGCGCGGCCGAATCATTGAGATCTACGGACCGGAATCCTCCGGTAAGACCACGGTTGCGCTGCACAGCGTTGCAGAGGCGCAGAAGCTGGGCGGCACGGCTGCGTTTATCGACGCCGAGCACGCGCTCGACCCGGTTTACGCCAAGGCACTCGGCGTTGACATTGACAGCCTGCTGGTCTCCCAGCCGGACACCGGTGAGCAGGGTCTGGACATTGCGGAAGCGCTTGTGCGCTCGGGCGCGATCGATATCGTCGTTATCGACTCGGTTGCCGCGCTGACGCCGCGCGCCGAAATCGAAGGCGAAATGGGCGATTCCTTTGTCGGTCTGCATGCCCGCATGATGAGTCAGGCGATGCGAAAGCTGGCCGGCTCGATCGCCAAGAGCCAGTGTGTAGCCATCTTTATCAACCAGCTGCGTGAAAAGGTCGGCGTCATTTACGGCAATCCGGAGGTCACCACCGGCGGCCGTGCGCTCAAGTTCTATGCGTCTGTCCGCATGGAGGTTCGCCGCGTGGAGCATCTGAAAAACGGCACCGAGCTGATCGGCAGCCACACCCGCGTAAAGGTTGTAAAAAACAAGGTCGCTCCCCCGTTCAAGCAGGCTGAGTTCGATATTATGTACGGCGAAGGCATTTCCCGCACGAGCGAGCTGGTCGATCTCGGCGTGGAATTCGGCATCCTCAACAAATCCGGCGCGTGGTTCTCCATGGGCGATACCCGTCTGGGTCAGGGCCGCGATGCTGCCAAGCAGTATTTCAAGGATCATCCGGACATCGCGAATGACGTACAGAAGCAGATCATGGAAAAGGTTGCCGAGGAGCGCAGCAAGCTGGCGCAGAGCCATGCGGCACGTCCTTCCGCCGCTGTGCCAACCGAGAAGGCCGAAAAGCCTGCGGATAAGGCACCGCGTCCGTCGTCCTCCAAGGCGGTCTCCATCGATGCGGACGATTTTGACGACCTCGACGAAGAATAATGAGCGAGGATAAATACCGCGCAGCCCTCGATATGGCGGCAAAACAGCTGTCTTACCGGGCGCTGAGTGCGAAAATGCTGCGCGACAAGCTGCTTGCCAAGGGGCACGATGAGGAAGCCGCCGATTACGCGCTTGCGTGGCTGACCGAACGCAGCATGCTCAATGACGAGCTTTTCGCGGAAAGCGTTGTACGCAGCTACACGCGCAAGGGTTACGGCGCGGCACGCATCCGGCAGGAGCTGACCCGCCGCGGCATAGACCGCGACACCGCAGAAGCGGCTATGCAGACCTTCTCTCCGGATGAGGCGCAAATGCTGGCTCTGCTCGAAAAACGCCTGCGCGGTGACGTTTCCGATCGAAAAGAGGTCGAAAAAGCCGTTGCGGCACTCCAGCGGCGCGGTTTTGCATGGAATGATATCAAGCGCGCACTCGAAACCTACGGCAATTCGCTGCCGGAGGAAGAATAACAAACATCCCGCTTTTTTGCAAGGAAAGCGGGATGTTTGATTTTATCGCGGTAAATCGCTTGCATGAATCCCGCGGTTGGAGTATCATAATAGGAGTAGAAAACTCTACCGGAAAGGAAGTATTTCCATGGAAACCAATAAAATTCCCGCCCGCGCAGATGTGCCCGCAAAGGACAAATGGGCGATTCAGGATCTGTTTGCGACCGACGATGACTGGCGTGCCGCGTTAGCGAAGGCCAAGGAGTTCATTCCGCGCATCACCGCATTCCGCGGCAGACTGGCCGAAAGCGGCGCTGCTCTGCTGTCTTTTTTCCGTCTGGATGATGAAATCAGCCTTGCGTTTGACGCGCTCGTACACTATGCCCAGCGCCGCAGCGATGAGGACACCCGCGTCGCCGCGTATCAGGAGATGGTCAGCCAGGTGACGCGCTTCGCGGTCGAAATTCAGTCTGCCGCCGCGTTTGAGACCCCTGAGCTGCTCGCCATCAGCGATGAGGACATGAACCGTCTGTACGCCGAAGCACCTGAGCTGGAGCTGTACCGCCTGAATATCGACCGCATTCGCCGCCGCCGAGAGCATGTGCTGTCCGACAAGGAGGAGGCAATCCTCGCCGCTGCAGGCGAAATGGCCGCCAGCCCGGATGACATTTACTCCATGCTCAACGATGCCGACCTCAAATTTCCGGACGCGGTGGACAAGGACGGCAATAAGCACCCCGTCACGCACGGCACGTTCATCCCGCTCATGCAGTCCTACGACCGCGTGCTCCGCAAGTCCGCGTTCGATTCGCTGTACTCGGTTTACGGCCAGTTCCGCAACACCTCGGCGGCAACGCTGTCCGCGCAGCTCAAGCAGCTGCTGTTCTTTGCGAATGTCCACAAATATCCTTCGACGCTGGATGCCGCCCTTGACGGCAATGAAGTGCCGACCGAGATTTACCGCAACCTGATCGACGCAGTACACCGCTCGTTTGCGCCCATGTACCGCTATGTTGCGCTGAGAAAGAAGCTGCTCGGCGTGGACGAGCTGCACATGTACGACCTGTATGTGCCGGTCGTGGACGGCGTGGAGATGAAATTCACGTTCGAGGAGGCCAAGGAGATCGCACTGAAGGCGCTCGCGCCGCTCGGTGAGGACTACCTGAATCTGCTCCGCGAAGGCTTTGCCAACGGTTGGATCGACGTGTACGAGAACGAGGGCAAGCGCTCGGGCGCGTACTCGGCAGGCGCGCGCGTGCACCCGTATGTACTGCTCAACTTCAAGGGCACGCTCGACGACGTGTTCACGCTCGTGCATGAGATGGGCCACTCCATCCACTCGTACCTGTCCAACAAGACCCAGCTGACCGCATACCAGGACTATGTGATCTTTGTTGCCGAGGTTGCATCCACCTGCAACGAGGCCCTGCTGATGGAATACCTGCTGTCCGTCACGACCGATAAAAAGGAGCGCGCGTACCTCATCAACCACTTCCTCGAGCAATTCCGCGGCACGCTGTACCGTCAGACCATGTTCGCTGAGTTCGAGCTGGCCGCCAACGAAATGACCCAGCGTGGCGAGGGCACGACCGCCGAAGCGCTCTGCGCGATGTACAAAAAGCTGAACGAGCAGTATTTCGGACCGGAAATGAACGTAGACGAGGAGATTTCGCTCGAATGGGCACGCATCCCGCACTTCTACTACGATTACTATGTTTACCAGTACGCGACCGGCTACGCCGCTGCCATCGCACTGTCGCGCCGCATTCTGCGAGAGGGTGAACCGGCGGTGAAGGATTACCTCGGCTTCCTGTCCGGCGGCTGCTCTGCCGACCCGATCACGCTGCTGCGCGGCGCAGGCGTGGATATGGCAAGCCCGAAGCCGATCGAGGACGCAACAAAGCTGTTTGATGAAATGATCTCTGAGATGGAAAAGATTCTGAATTGAGAATTGAGGATGGAAAATGAAGAATGACGTTTCTTTTTTCATTTTTCATTGTCTGTAACACTTGATTAGAGTAAAGAAACGGGCTGTTGCACAAGGAAGAAAGCCAGTGCAGCAGCCCTTTTTCTATCTTTCTCGGCGTAAAAATGAGGAAAACAAGCGTCAAACGAGTAAAATGTCGAAAACTTAGTCAGCAAAAATAGACCCTTCCGACTTTTAGAAGTCTTTGGAAGAGTCTATTTTTTCGTTTTTCAGAAAATCAGAATTTCAGGTAGGCTTTTGGCTGGATGAGATGCTGCTTCTGTAAGCCGCGGTTGCATTTGGAAACGAAATGTGCAATGTTCTGAGAAAGCCCCAGAAAGAGCAGTTCTTCCAGAACCTTAATGTTTCCACCTGTCAGGAAGCGTTTGAAGCTGCGGTTGTGCTTGAGTTGTCCGAAAGCTCCTTCCGCCTGGATGGAACGGTTGCACCGAAGCAGCTTTCCCTCTTCGGAGGTAATATTCCGGTAAGACTGCTGGCGCATCTTCTGAAATTCCCAGCAGACGGAAATCTCTTTTCTTCTATTCTCATCTTTTGCCTTGCAGCAAACAGAACGGTAAGGACAATCAGAGCAGTCTTTACAGCGGTAAACAGAGATTTCTCGCTCTGTGTACCATCTTTGGTGTGAGAAGTATATTTTGAAACATAGTCCAGATGTCTGCCATTCTTGCAGATAAAGCAGTCATCCGGTTCGTAGTAGCCCATGTTTTCCATTCTGCCGATCTGAGCCTTAAAGGAACGCTTCTGACCGGATTCGTAATTGTTATACGCCTTTTATGTAGGCGCATACCAGCACCTTGAATAACACACGCTCGATCTGCGATTTTCGGATTCCCGAATAAGCGAAATACAATTTTGTATAGTCCAGTTCCTCAAGCTGGTCGCTTGCTTGACAGAGCGCATGATGTTTGTCGATTTAAATTTCTGTCTGCATTCGAAATTTTAACTGTTGACTTTTCTCCTCAATTTCGATATGCTGTTCTTGCTTTATCCGTTTCATTTAACGTTAAAGCAAAAGACCAGAGTTGTAAAGCCTTTTGGCTAAATAACTCTGGTCTTTTTGTTGGGCCTTGTGCAACAGCCCCTTAAAAGCAGGAATAGATGATTGCTATGAATGGATTTTACTGATACCGCGTCCAATCCGGCGCTTTCGTCAGCTTCGTCCACTTTTCGTTAACCTCGCCCTTACGGTCAAACTCGTGGCTGTTGGTCGCCTCCTGAACTGCGAGGTAATGCCAGTCGGTCGGATGATTGTCCGGCCAAACGGTCATGTCGTTCAGCAGGTCATCCTCACTCTGCGGCATACGGCAGAGCACGCGGTTGATCATCGTCATTGCCTCTGCGCGGGTGATGTAGTTGCCGGGGCGGAACGTTCCGTCAGAATAGCCTGCGATCCAGCCCAGTGTTGCGGCTCTCTCAATGTACTTTTCTGCCCAGTGACCGGAAATATCCGTGAAGTTACTGCCGGTGCTGATCTGTGTCTTATCGAAACGAGCGCAGATCGTTGCAAACTCGGCGCGGGTAATGGGAGCGTTCGGGTCGAAAGCTTCAGCATTGCGTCCCTTAACGACACCCAGTTTCGCCATCGTGGAAATCGCCTTGTTGTGCCACTGCCCATCCGTTACATCAGCAAATGTGTTTTCAGCGGTGAGGTTGCCATCACGCACTTCCTCCTTGAGCAGGCGGAAGAAAATCGTTGCAACTTCGGCGCGGCTGATGTTCGCGTTCGGACGGACGGTGCCATCGGAGTAACCGACTACATAGGCGTAGTGGTCATCGCCGTTCAGCATATCCGGCACCCCTGTTGCCGTCCAACCGGCGTAGACCGTCTTATTGCCCGTCATTTTCACCTTGGTGATCTTGTCGGTCAGCGCTTTGTCGGCGTACCAGCCGGTGAAGGTATAGCTCTCGCGGACAGGAGCCTTATCCAGCGTCACAGTCGTGCCGGAGGAATAGCTTTCGTCCTTATAGGAAGTACCGCCATTGCTCTCATAGTGCAGCGTCAGTTTCGTCGACGTACTGCCGCCGGAAGTATGACCGCCGCTGTGCGTCCGGCCAAAAGTATATGTATAGATCACAGAATCCACAATACCGTTCGGTTCGATATTCGGCGCAACGTCCCAACTGCCGGCTGCGTTTTCATAGCCTGCCGCCGGGATCATAATGGAGGGCACAGAGCTTGCGGGCAATGTGCCGCCGACGGAGCCGTCTGCCTGGGGATACAGCACAACGGTAACATTTCTGTCCTCGGCTGTTTTGCCGGACCAATAGCCGTTTACAATTTTAAACGTAACTGTGGCATTTTTTGCCCAGCGGGCATAAACGGTCTTTGCACCAGTAAATGTCTCGGTGTTGAAATCAATGATTTCCCCTGCATCCTTATAACACCAGCCGAGGAAGGTATATCCCTCTTTCACAGGCGGACGCAGCGCATCGATATGGTCGTTTGCATTTGCCAGTACCGGAACATATCGGCTCTTCGGCTGACCTTCGGAAAGCTTCCACTCTCCGCCGTTGGCGTCAAAGGTAACGATAGGCCACCATTGGGCAACAAAGTTCCAGTCACGCTTCACCGTCATCGTCTGAATCGCTCTGCTGGTGTAGAAAATATTAGAATTGGAATCTTTGTCCATCCATCCCTGGAAATAGTATCTGTCAGTGCTATTGGGAGCCGGCGCAGGAACTTCTTCTGGAAGTTCTGCAAGCGTAGAACCATAGGGAACGATATAGCTGACGGAATAGGAACCATTGTTGAAATATCCAAGGGCCGGTTGGCCATTATCTGCATCAAAAGTTACAGTGCAGTCCTCGTGGCGCCATTTGCCGTAGAGCGTCAGGTTTTTATCAGTCGTATTGCCAAACGAATATGTGGTGTCGGAAATCGGCTTATCGTTTTCAGTGATTTTCGATGTAGTGTACCAACCGTCAAAGTGCCACTTGTCGTCAGAAGATTCCTTAGGCTGCTGAATATCAAATTCAGGCTTCGCTCCGCTGCTGGTGTCTTCTTTAGACTGCTGCTCAGGCAATTTTACGTCCTCCGGTACCTCTGTACCCGGCACCCACCGATAAGTGATGGTATACGTATCCTTTTTCGGGAAGGTGTAGGTGTACTGATAGGTTCCGTTCTCTGTGATGGCATCCACATTGGTATCCGGCGCAGAATCCCCCCAAGTACCGGGTTTCTTATATTCATTCGAAGGCTGCATATCACCGCGATCGACATAAGGAATCAGATCCGTGGTGAGGGTGCCTTTGCCGTTCCGCAGAGGAACCTGAACGGTAACGGTATCGGAGTTTTCATCGTCCACACTGGCGGCTGGTTGTTTGTACCAGGTGCTGTCTGTGTTCCAACTGCCGTTTACAACGGTAAAAGTAACCTCTTTTGTGCCGAGCTTTATCCAACGCCCATAAAGGTCTGTATTTGCACTCAGATTTTCGCCATTGCTGTCATAGCGCTTGGTGCAGGCGGAGTTCTTATACCAGCCGTCAAATTCATAGCCAGCCAAAGTGGGGGTTTCGGCCCGATAGAAACATCCGCCGGCGTCACCCAAGGAAAGGGAAACCGGGGACGGCTCGTCCAAGTCCTTCGGGATCACAGAGCCGATCCAATGGAAATTCACATCAATGGACGGCAGCCAACGGCCGTAAAGCTGCAAATCGCTGCCGAATGCGGCGTATATGGTATTCTGATAGGAAACATATTTCTGGCCTTTATAGTTCCATGTCTTCTTCCCGTCTTCCTCCTTATCCACGTCGTCGTTCCAGAGACGGTACCAACCGTCAAATTTCAGCTTTACATTCTTTGTGCTGACCTCCTGCTGTCTCGGGTTTGCAGGGCTGATGGTCGTATTGCGCGCCGCATGTTCGTGGATGGGAGGGTCAAATGGCGGTTTCCAGTCGCCTACCCACTTATAATCCACACATACGGGGTCGGTAATGGTGATCACAGCCTTTTCTCCGTAAGCACTGCCCCCCTCCTTTGCGGGCGGGATGGGCACAAGGTTCAGGGTGGTTTGAATGCTGTCCCCGTTTCCGATCTTAGAAATGCTGAGATTGGCATGTCTTACAGGTGCCGACATATCAAACTGGGGAGTTTTGTCCTTATACCCCGTAAACCGGTAGTAATCGACAGAGGCGATCTCGTTGATCGAGCTGCTGGAAAGAATGTGGTGCTTCGCTTTTATCTGCGCCCAGTCATGGGAGGTATCTTTACTGCCTGCTTCCTGAAAAGAGGTCACATCGATGAACAGTTTTTCCGCATTGGGATTCACGTTGGCATCGATCTGAATCAGCAGCTCGCTCAGCGCTTCATCAATGTCGTGCGCTTGGCTCAGCCCTTTGAAATAGGCAGCGCCATCGGTTGTATTGGTGTTGCCGCAGATAGAAGCCATCGTCGCATTGAAGTTGTTCCGCTGTTCTGCCTCTGTGAGCCCATTTTTCAGGTTCAGTTTGTTGAAGTCGCCAAAGCCAAAAATCGTTGCGCCATAGTCTTTCTTCAATTTTTCTGCCGCTGCAATCGCCGCGTCGGGGCGGAGCGTCTGATATCCGCCGACCTCGTTCTGATAGGGCAGGGAACTGGCGGCGATGAAGACGATCAGATTCCGGTCCTTGTCGGACGCTTTATGAGCCTTTGCGATCTGTGCCAGACTTTCTGTCAGCTGCAGCCCGGCGTCCATACGGGAGGCCTGTGCGTGCCAGGACACCATCTTATCTGCGTCGATGACATTCTTGGCGTCGGAAATGCGCATAAACACATCGTCATAGGCCTCATTCGCAAGATAGCCATTCGGCATCTGAGGCAGCGTTTTGTCGTTGCTCCCTTCCACCTTGCTCCACTCGGTCCATCCCTTTGCGGAGTGGAACACCGGGGCGTTATCTTTACAGGTATAATAGCCTGTATTCAAACTCAGGTTCTCGGAAGGATCCAGCTTTTTTCCCGGATATTGATTTGGGACATAGGTATCCGAATTGCCGGCATTATTGATGCGTCCATAACCCGAAATCGCCACCCGGTGTTCGCCGCCTGTTGTGGGCGCCGGGATGGCATCCAGCATCTTCTCCATGGTGTTAAGAATATCCGCACGTTCCTGTCCATATAATGTGGTGTTGCTCTGGGTGTTCATAAAGGTGGACTGCTCGATCAAGAAGATGATGTCGCAGGGCTTGACCGTGCGGGTTTTGTTGGCGGAGTCGGTCAGATATGCTTCGATCTGTGCGGTGATCTGTCCGGTTTCCGCCCCATCGTCACCCATCTCATGCTTTATGGTTGAAAGGATATGCGGCGCTGCCTGCTCCGTTCCGTCCTCTGCCGCAGCCGCAGATACAGGCATCAGCGTCAATATCATAGCGACCAATAAAACGATAGATAACGCACGCTTTCTGATTCGATACATGTTTCATCTCTCTGTTTCTGTGTGACAGTACTTGAAAGCTGAACACATTATAGCGCGCTTTATCGCATTTATCAACCGGTTTTTTGTATCTGTATGTTTTTTAGAGAAGATATTCCGGAGATAGGCATGGATCATATATCCCCAAGATTTTCTGTTTGGGTCAAAATGACGATGAAAAAGCTAATAGTGGAGAAAGCATATTATTTGCGCGGATATCAATCTAAATTTTATTTTCATTATACCCACTGCACAAACGAAAAGCAACAAATCCTGCTCTCATTTTATCCCCGTTGGGGTACAGTTGGGGCTGGAGTGCCTATCCGCGCATCTTCAAATCCTCTGAAAATACAAAAAAACCGCTGATTTCTTACGAAATCAGCGGTTAAACGTGGTTGCGGGGACAGGACTTGAACCTGCGGCCTCCGGGTTATGAGCCCGACGAGCTACCAACTGCTCTACCCCGCGATATAGATTTTATCGTAACTCTCTCTCAGAGTGCTTATATACTATACCATAGGATAGCGCAGTTGTCAAGCATAATTTTCAATTTTCTATTCGACAAATTCAGTCTTTTATCTTGCTGTCCTCCGCGGGCAGCAGATCCGGCAGCTCAAACCAGAAGCAGATACCGCCTTCGACGTTCTCTGCGCCGCAGGCGCCGTGCAGGGTATCCGCGATGGCGCGGACAAGCGACAGACCTATGCCGGTGCCGCCGGCCTCTCGGGTGCGGGCGCGGTCGGTGCGGTAGAATTTCTCCCAGATCTTCGGCAGCTCCTCCTCCGGCAGACCATCGCCTTCATTGAACACGGACAGTCGCACGCTGTTGCCGGTCTTTGCCGCCGAAATCTCAATGTGCTTGCCCTCGGGCGTGTAGCGGATGGCGTTGGACAGGTAATTCATCAGCACCTGATCGAGCAGATCACCGTCCGTGCGGACCGTAATATGCGCGTTCTCATATTCCACGGTCAAACCTCGATTTTCACACAAAACAGCGGTTTTGCGCACCGCTTCCGCACAAAGTGCATGCAGATCAATATCCTCGTCGAACGTCTGCTCTGCACCCAGCTCCAACCGCGACAGACTGAGCAGCTGCATGACCAGCTTGTTCATGTGGTCAGCCTCATCGGCGATGGTGTCGCAGTAGAACTTGCGATCCTCAGGATCATCTGCCACTCCCGCTGTCAATCCCTCAGCATAGCCCTGAATGAGCGCGATCGGCGTTTTCAGCTCATGCGACACGTTCACGATGAACTCCTGCCGCATATTGTCGATACGCTCCTTCTCCTCGATCTCCTGCGCCAGCTGATCATTGGACTCCTTCAGCTCACCGATCGCCTGCTCCAAATACGCAGACAGGCGGTTGAGCGACTGTCCCAACTGGTCAATCTCATCGCCGTCCTCCTTGCCAGTGTACTGCATAGAGAAATCCAGCTCACTCATTCGGTCGGCCAGTCCCGCCATTTGAATAAGCGGGCGCGTAAACTGACGCGAGATAACATAGCCGCAGCCCAGACAAATCAGCAGCGCACAGCCGCCGGCAATCAGCAGAAACACCAGATTCAGCGAAGAATTCTGTTCGATATACGCATAGGGCATATATGCGATCAGATATTCACCGTGTTCCGCATTCAGCACGCCGATCAGACATAAATACTGGTCATTATCGCGCAGCCTGATCGTCATAAAGCGGTATTCGTTTTTACCCAAATCTACCCAGTCACGATTCTGGACCACGGACGCCAGCACCGCAAAGCTGCGGAACTTCTGCTCCATGTGTCCAAAATCAAACCCTACGTCGCCCTCCTGCATGGCAGACGAGGTCATCACATCGCCGTTATCGGTCACCACCGCCAGACGAATGGCACTGCGGCTCTCATAGCTGTCCAGCAGCGCGGCAACATCCGAGGAATCACTCGCGTAGCTGGTGCAGATGCTGCCGTAGGCATCGCGCAGCTCGCTTCGGCGTGTCATCATATAGTAATCCTGATAGAAAAACACGTTGAGCAGCACAAGAATACCGATAAACACCAGCGCGATAATGCTGATCGCGGCAAAAAACTTAAACCGGATTGACCGATGCTTCAGCTTCATACCTCAAAGCGGTAACCGTAGCCGCGCACGGTTTCGATCATGGTGCCGCACTCCCCGAGCTTGGCGCGCAGCTTTTTGACGTGTGTATCCACGGTACGCAGATCGCCGAAGTAGTCGTAACCCCAGACAGCATTGAGGATGCTCTCGCGCGACAGCGCAATCGCGCGGTTATTTTTGAAGTAGATGAGCAGCTCGTACTCCTTGGGGGTCAGGTCGATCGGCTTGTTCTCCACCATGACCTCACGGCGCAGCTCATTGACCGACAGCTTGCCAAGCTGTTCGAGCGGTGCACCGGCACGGCCTTCTCGTTTGAGCAGCGTGCGCACGCGAGCCGCCAGCACAATCGGCGAGAACGGCTTGGTGACGTAATCGTCCGCACCGCCTTCCAGGCCGCGCACCTGATCCGCGTCCTCGGCACGGGCGGTGAGCAGCATAACCGGCAGGTGGGTTTCGCCGTGCTCCTGCTCGCGCAGCTCCCGCAGGACTTCAAAGCCGTCCATCCCCGGCATCATCACGTCCAGAATGGCCATATCCAGTCCCGGACGGCGGTTCTCCAGAATATTCAGCGCTTCCTTTCCATCGGCGGCTTCGACGATGGTATGACCGTCCCGCTTGAGAAAGTCGCTGACCAGACGACGGATACGCGCCTCATCGTCTGCGATTAAAATAGTAGACAATATAATTCCACCTTACATTCTTATAATACCGCAAGTATACCGCCGGTGTTTGTTCGTTGTGTGAACAAAATCATGGGTTTTCAATTTTTGTTGAACAGGAGGTTGCTGCTTGAGAAGCGAATGGGTCTTGCCTCCCCTACTGCTGCACATACCGACTACTCAACGCAAAGGGCGGCGTAACAGCGCCGCCCAGAGGTTTTATTGGTTATTATGCTCAGCACCGCCGGATTAGGCTGTATACAACTCGTAGCTATACGGCATCCACAGTGCGGGCAGACTGCTGTCGGCTGTTGCCTTGTGCATGGTCAGCTTGACGTATTTGCCGTTTTCTTTACCGGTATTCGGGTCGGTAAACCGATAAGTTATTGACGCAAATTCGTTATTTTCGCCGTAAATCTGCTCGGAATCGCTGTCGAACCTGCCGTATTTATCGTTCAGGCCGAGGAAAGCTCGTGCTCCCTGTTCGGGGGTCTGGTCGCTTTGCAGGGTTTGCTGTATCGTTTTCTGCTCACTGTCGGAGTAAAGCGTAAACTCGAGTCTACTGCACAGCAAATCAAACTGCTCTGCGGTCAATCCCTTTGCAGAATCGGCCAGATGCTCCACCGTTGTCGGTTCGGTATTGGTAATATCCTTGAAAGTCACCCTATCAGCGGCATAGACCTTATACTGTGCTTCGGTTGTCCAGTCGATACGGCTGACATAGACCTCACAGGAATTATTATCCGTATTAACGGCAACCTGATACGGCTGGTCATGCTGTGCGCCCATATGCAGTACCGCATAATGTGCACCGAGACTTGTCAGCAGCTGTGCACGGCGAACAGTACCGTCCTTATCCGTCAGGTCGTCGAGTGCAAAATCATCCGCGGTGATATTCTGCGCGGCAGTGAACATTTCCTTGTACTTGGCAGCAATCTCCTGATTGGACGGGTCATACTGCACATCGGACACATACGCCAGATAATAGGTCAAACCGTCCTTTTCGGCAAGCTGCTTGACCGGAGACGGATAGTTTTCCGTCCAGTTTTCGCCGTATTCGCTGTGCAAAACGGCGGTTGCGTCTACATTCAGCGTCATAATGCAGATGTCATGCGCCGAGCTGCTGTCTGCCTCATCCAGCATATTGAAATGCACACTGCCATCCTCATACTGGCTGATGCTGACCGTATTATGGAACGAAAGCGGCAGCTCAAGCGTATAGTCCAGCACATCATTGCGGTATGCCACCGAGTTCAGGGTTTCGTCACCGTGTACGACGGTGGCCGCCTCCCCGTTCTGCATGGCGTACAGCGCCGCCGCCTTGTGCTGAATGTGACGGGCATCGGTGTATTCCAGCACCAGTGCGTGCAGATACGGCTCCACCGCCGTGGAGGTAAGCGACTTGCTCATGCTCTCCGGCACGGTGTACGTCCAGCCGTCAGCGGTTTTGGTGAGCACTGTCTGCTCATCTGTCAGCGCATCCTGCATGGTGCCGTCCGAATTGACCAGCCGATTGGTGAGCTGTACGCCGCCGGACGGCTCGTTCGCAAACGTAAATTTGATGGTATCACCGACTGCCAGCTCAGGCAGTTTGCCGGTCGTCAGCGCACCTCTTGCGTTCGCACCGATGCCGAGCTCCTGTTCCCCGCTCTTGGCGGTGATGTCCTCCACCACGCCGACCGGCTGCCAGTAGCCCGCGGCGGTTTTCTCCAGCTGCACCTTAACCGGCGCACTGGAATCGCCAAATGTCAGCTGTACAACGGCAGTTTCTGTATTGCTGTCGCCTTCACCGAACGAACCGGTCGCCTGCCGGATGACCTCGGTGTCCTTCACCAGCATCAGATAGGAATCGCCGCGCAGCGCCATGCCGAAATACTGCATCGCCGCCTGTGCCGGATCGGCGTAGCCTCTTATCATCTGCGTATCCATGCTGTCGATGTACTGCGGCACGGTCGGCCACGACAGACCGGTCGCATAGTACGTCCGGAACAATTCGCTCTGCGTCATGCTGTCCGTACTGAGTTCGCGGATATCGCCGATCACCGAGCTGTTTTTGTTCTCGCGGATGGTCTGCACGATGTAAGCCGAGCGCGCATCATTCACGCCGCTGCCCGACAGACGGAATACAACACGGCAGCTGTTTTCGTCATCGGCGGGTACAAGCACGAAATCCGTTGCAGACGGCGAGGACGGACCGTATTTCCACGTCCACTGCTCGCCGCCGGTCATAGCCATCTGCTGCGCGATAAGGTCTTTCTGACCGTCCGGCGTCAAAATCGGGAAAATATACTGTGCACTCTTGTGCAGCACACCGCGGGCATACTGCTGCGCGAGGTCCGCCGCGGTGCGGGAGCGAACGCCGCTGCCGTCCATCCAGTCCTGCGGCAGCCAGCCCTGACCGAACTGGTTGACCATCGTGACAACGACCTTGCTGTTATCCTTAAACGTGAAAGTTACCTTGCGGATGTCGTTGTAGGGTGCAGATTCTTCATCGCTGCCCTCAACCTGACTTGCCGCCGGGGAAAGTCGAAGCAGTGCTTCTGCCGCATTTACCGGGTCGTTGATATCATAGCCGCCTGCAATCTTCCACTGATTGCTGCCTGAGAGGAAATCAGGCAAGCCGAGATCATTCTCATACAACAGCTTAAATTCATCCAGAGAAGTCACGCGGCCATTTTCCGGCACAATCTCGCTGTTCGATACGGCCCACTCTCCATCCTGTTTAGCAAAAGTCAGCTTTTGTACCACACGTCCGGGAATGGTTTCGCCCGGATTATCGCTAAACTCTCTATCCGTGATTAAATAGGTGTCTTTTCCGTCCAATTTGACCGTATAACCGAGATTTTCCGACTCATTCGCCTGTTTTTGTGCCAGCTGCATACGCAGCTCTTTCGTTAGACCCTTATCATTATCGCCCACCGCGATCATGCAGCCGAGCGAGCCGACCAGAAGCGCGATCATCACAACGAGCGCGACACCGCGTTTTTTGACCGACTTGTCAAACAATCCCTCAAACCGACGCATGAGCGTCTTTTTGTCATCACCGAAGCAGGACACCAAAGCCTTTCTCTTTTGCGCCTGCGCGATAGCTGACCGCAGGATGGTCTCGCCGTAGGCTCGGCGGTACGCGCCGTCGTGTCCGCGAACAACCGCGTCGTCGCACGCCGCCTCAATGTCCTCCTGCGCGAATCGCGCGATCAGATGCACCAGTGGATTGAACCAGTGCAGACAGCATGCCGCCAGAAGCAGCAGCTTGAGCCACAGATCGCCATGCTTGTAATGCGTCAGCTCGTGGCGGAAAATGAACGCCGCGTCCGTCCGGGAAATGTGCTCATCCGGCAGATACAGCGTCGGATGGATAAATCCTGCCAGCATTGGGCAATCCGCCGCCGCAGATACCCGCAGTGGGATTTCCCGGTCAATAACCAGATCGGCGCACTGCTCCTGCAAAATCGTGTGCAAATCCGCGCGTTCGACCGAACGGGACTTACCTTTCAGGCTGCGTATCAGCCGGTAATAGCCAATCCCCTGCCAGAGTACGCAGGCAATCACGCCTGTCAGCCACAGCGTCAGCAGAATGTCGGTAATATCCACGGTCTTGACCGTGCCGGTATCTGCCGCGCTGAGCGTTTGCGCCTGCGTGCCCGTCACCCATCGGGTTGGGTTCTGCGCAACCGGCAGTCCGGCCTGCCGGAACGCCGTCTGGTTGCTCTGCACCACATAGTTGGTGCGCGGCATGACCTGCACCGGCGCCTGCGGCAGTGTCAGCTGCACCGGAACGAGCAGCCGCAGCGCGAGAATTGCCCACACCACACATACCATACGGGCCGGATAGCGTTTTTTCATCAGCCGCCGCAGAATGAGCGGCACGAGCGCCGCCAACGATACGGTCAGGCCGATCTGCATCAGGTTGTTGAGCAGTTTTTCCGAGAATTGCAGCATAAGATCCCCTCCTTAGTGCGCCTGCCTGTCGAGGAACGCGCGCAGCTCGTCGATGTCCTGCTCGGTCAGTGCGCCCGCATCCGACAGACTCGCGACCAGATTTTTCACCGAGCCGCCGCACAGCCGGCGCAGAAAACCGACGCTCTCGCGCTGACGGTAGTCCTCCTCGCTGACGAGCGGCGTGTACAGGTTTTGCCGTCCCTCCTTCGTGCAGGAAAGAAATCCCTTGTCGCACAGGCGGGACAGGAACGTGAGCACGCTGGTCATTTTCCAATCCTTATCCGCGTGCTGCTGCACCTCGGCCGCCGTGACCTGTGTGCCCAGAGACCAGATTGTCTGCATGACCTCCAGCTCCGCATCGGGCAATCGCTTGTCGTTTCGCATAGTCTAACCCTCCTTTTATTCTACAAATGTAAAACACCTTTTATTGCTTATATTCTACAGTAGTAGAAGACGGTTGTCAATCCTTATTGCACAAATTCCCGCAAAGTGCGCTGACATATACAAATTGTTTACATTTTGTAATTTTTATTGCGTTGACAGTGCTGTTTTTTTAGGATATGCTTTAATTAGATACGTTTGATTTATCCATTCGACACGAATTTTTCTGCATCGGCTGAGCGGGGTGTGCGAACTGCGTAAGCGTGTTCGCCCCTAACGGGCGGAGAGTCTTTCGCTGAACCTCAGCGGGGGATTCGCCGTCTGCGGACGGCGGGAGCGTCGCGGCACCCGCCGCGGGGGCAAAAAGGAAGGACAACCTGCGGTTTTCCTTCCTCTTTGAACTCCTACCTTTCCCTTGCTTCCTAATCTGGCGCAGATTGCCTATATGTGACCGCTTCGAAAATAGGGGAACGGCAGTCGGGTTACCACTGCGTTTGTTTCGTGAAATGTTCGCAGTTCACAGATAACGTACTGCTACACAGGTCGGAGGGTCAACGCAGGCGCGACATACCCGTGTCGCGCAACCCGTAGGCACGTTGTAACGCCCAGCACCTACGAATCTATCTGCTTAGTAGAATTTATCTGCGCAGGTGCTGTCTATCATAACCCGCTCACGAATCGTGCGGCACTGTCATGCCGCAGCCAGCGGAGATTAAACCACATATGTAGCAGAACGGTATCCGGCACTGCGTATAGGTTTCGACATGGGAGCACACTGTGCTCCCCTACGGTAGAAAAAATCCTCTGCCGTCCTCCTGATCGAAGCGGTCGCCGATCTCTGGTCTGCGCCAGACTAAGAAATAAAGGGAAACGGGAGTTAAGAGGGTAGAAACCGTAGGTGTCTACCCTCTTGCCCCGCCGCGGGGCGCGGCGAACTCCCGCGCTCCGCAGAGCGCAGCTCCCCGCTTGATTTCAGGCGAAAACCCGCCGTTCACAACCAGAAAAAGTTTACAGAAAACCCAAAGGAGTTAATTTTCCATGCGAAAAACCGTTTCGCTCGTATTGGCCATCTGCGGCACGCTGCTGCTTCTGCTGCTGTTCGCCACCGGACGTTTGATCTATACCCACGTTTACAGCCAGGACTTTTCCGACATAGCGGAAACCGGACCGCAATCCACCATCACCCTTACCGAGAATGACGTGGAGGTACCGCAAACCGACGACAACCAGAAAACCGCTATCATACAGCTTCTCAGTGAGCAGACCTACACCGCCTATCCGCACTTTATCAAGCCCAGCCAGAACAAGCTGACTGCCAACCGCCTGACCGTAACCTTCCAGAACGGCAACTCGATCGGCGTGAATACGGACGGCTATGTGTTCGTCAACGGCAAGCTGCGCGCCATCAAGAGCGGTGATGGACGCAATCTGTACCACGATCTGTTCGTGCTGTTCTATCCTACGGCGAAGGAGTAACAGCATATGAAAAAATTAACCGCTTTATGGCTGTCCCTGCTGCTGGCGTTCGGCTCGCTGACCGGCTGCGCCGGTCAAATCGGCATCATCGGCGGTGCGGACGGACCGACCGCCATCATCACCTCGGACAGCGCTTCCGCTGTTTCCGTCACCGAGGATGGGCAGTACGACAGCAAGGACGAGGTTTCCGCCTATCTGACCGAATACGGACACTTACCCTCCAACTACATCACGAAAAAGCAGGCGCAGGCACTCGGCTGGCAGGGCGGCTCGCTCGAGCCGTATGCACCCGGCTGCTCAATCGGCGGCGACCGGTTCGGCAACTACGAGGGCACCCTGCCGGACGGCAGCTATCACGAGTGCGACCTCAACACCCGCGGAGCCGACAAGCGCGGCACGGAACGGCTGGTCTACGCGGACGACGGCCGAATCTACTACACCGCCGACCATTACGAGAGTTTTGAGGAAATCACAGAATAGCTTTTACAATAATTCAATTTCGGGGGAAATGAGAATGAAAGAACTGCTTCTGGACGCAGAAACGCTGTACACGCGCGAGCAGCTGCACGATGTGCTGGCCAAGGTGTGCGGCTTTCCTGCCGACTACGGCCGCAATCTGGACGCGCTGTACGACCTGCTGACCGCCTATCCGGCGGCGCGGCTCACGCTGCGGCACCCGGAGATGCTGGTCGCGCATCTCGGCAATTACGGCGAGCTGGTGCTCCGCGTGCTGGCGGACGCGGCCGCCGAAAATCCGGCATTTACGCTGAATGTACAGTAACAGGCAAAACAAAAACCGAGGCATCCGCCTCGGTTTTCGTTTTATCGGGTTGTTTTAGAATACGGTAACGACTGCACCCTTATAGGTCTCGTCAACGTAATTCTTAACATCGTCGCTCTGCAGCGCCTTCTTGAGCGCCTGAATCTTGTCGCTGTTCTCCTCACCGGAACGGCAAGCAACTACGTTTACATAGACCTTAGCGTAGTCCGGGTTCTCGGTGATGAGGGAGTCCTCAGAGGCGTTCAGGTCTGCCTGCAGTGCATAGTTGCCATTGATAACAGCAAGGTCAACGTCTGCCAGAGAACGCGGCAGCTGCTCTGCAGCGATCTCCTGGATGTCCAGGTTCTTCGGGTTCTCGGTGATATCCAGCTTGGTAGCGTCAGAGGTCGGGTCAATGCCGTCCTTCAGCTTGATCAGACCGGCATCCTGCAGCAGAAGCAGTGCGCGGGTCTCGTTGGAGCCGTCGTTCGGGATAGCAATAGAAGCGCCGTCCTTCAGTTCCTCGATGGAAGCGGTCTTGCCGGCGTAAATGCCGAACGGCTCGTAGTGCATATCGAATGCAGAAACCAGATTCGTGCCGTTCTCCTTGTTGAAGTTGTTCAGGTACGGGGTGTGCTGGAAGTAGTTTGCATCCAGATCACCATCAACCAGTGCGGTGTTCGGCTGCACATAGTCGGTGAACTCAACAACATTCAGGGTGTAGCCCTCAGCCTCGAGTGCGTCCTTTGCCGCATTCAGGATTTCAGCGTGCGGAGTCGGGGTTGCGCCAACGGTGATCGTCTTGTCGTCGCCTGCTGCTGCGCTGCTGCTGTCAGCTGCAGCGCTGTCGGTCTTGCTGCCGCCGCAAGCGGTCAGGGCGGTCAGGCACAGGGCGCCTGCCAGGATTGCTGCGATTGTCTTCTTCATTGGAATTCGCTCCTTTTCGATATATATCATTTTTAATGATAACAAAATAAAATTGAGAATGAAAAACGATTATCTGTTTCTCTTATCCAGATGGTGTGCAAGACGCATGCCGACCTCCTGGAAAATCTGAACAACGATAACGATAATGATAACCGCTACCAGCATGATCGGGAAATTATAGCGGTTATAGCCGTAGTTTACGGCTACGGTACCCAGACCGCCGCCGCCGATAAAGCCTGCCATTGCGGAATATCCGAGGATGGTAACGACCGAAATCGCGCCGCCGACCATCAGGGACGGCTTTGCCTCCGGCACGAGCACCTTCCACACGATCTGCCACGGACTTGCACCCATGGACTGTGCGGCTTCGATCACACCGAACGGCACCTCCTTGATGGAGGACTCGACCATGCGGGCTACATACGGTGCTGCCGCAAAGGTCAGCGGAACGATCATCGCAGTGGTGCCGATGGCCTTGCCGACGATCGCGCGCGTAATCGGCGTAATCATAACGGCAAGAATCAGGAACGGGACAGAGCGCAGGATATTGACAACCACGCCCAGAACCGTGTTGACGAGCGGCATCGGACGGATGCCGCCCTTATCGGTAACAACCAGCGTCAGACCGAGCGGCAGACCGATCGCATACGAGATAACGGTCGAAACAATGACCATATACAGGGTTTCCCAAAGGCTCTGCGCCCAAACATTAAACGGAAGCATAATCGGCTACCTCCTCTGCGTGTACGTTCTGGGTTTCGAGGTACGCCAGTGCGCGTTTTGCCGCGCGTTCGTCCTCGGGAAGCTGCAGGATCATCTGACCGTAAGCCTTGCCATCCATGTTCTTGGTGTCCGCGAACATAATATTTACCGGCGCCTTGCACTCGAGCACCATGTTGGAGATTACCGGCTCGAACGACGAATTGCCGTCAAATACAATGCGGCAGTACCGCTTGCCGGTCGCAAGAGAATTGCGCTTGCCGTCCGGATAGATAAGCTGCTTGGCCATTGCGGATTTCGGTCGGGTGAACACCTCGTCCACCGTGCCGACCTCGGCAATACGACTGGAATCAATAATCGCAACTCTCTGGCAGATTTCCTCGATGACCGCCATCTCATGCGTGATAACGATGATGGTGATGCCGAGCGTCTTGTTGATCTCCTTGAGCAGTGCGAGGATCGACCGTGTTGTCGTCGGGTCGAGTGCGCTTGTCGCCTCGTCGCACAGCAGGATTTTCGGGTTGGTCGCAAGTGCTCGTGCAATCGCCACACGCTGCTGCTGACCGCCGGACAGCTGGCTCGGATAGTTATCCGCACGGTCTGACAGACCGACGATCTCGAGCAGCTCACGCGCCCGTTTTTCCGCATCGGCTTTGCTCGTTCCCGCAATCTCGAGTGGAAAACAGATATTCTGCAGTGCGGTTCTCTGCTGCAGCAGGTTGAACTGCTGGAAGATCATACCCATCGACCGGCGAGCCTCGAGCAGCTGCTTTTTGCTCAGTCTGCCGAGTTCCTCTCCGTCCACCGTTACCGTGCCCTCGGTGGGCTTCTCCAAAAAGTTGATACAGCGTACCAGTGTGGACTTGCCTGCGCCCGAAAGACCGATAATGCCGAAAATCTCGCCGCGATAGATATCAAGGTCGATACCGTTCAGCGCAACTACCGTTCCGGCTCTGCCGCGAAAGGTCTTGTTCAGACCCTGAATCCGGACGATCACATCCTGTGCCACATTCATTCCTCCTTACATTTTCAAAAGAAAAGCGGAAAGCAGGTTTCTGCTTTCCGCCCGTTTTCTGTATCAGCCGCATGAAAAGCGGCCCGCCTATGCGTTTCAGCCTTACGGCTGCTTCGCAGAAAAACGAGCAGAACCACACATCATGCACATTTCCATTCGAACTGCACGCACGGTGATTTCCTCCTTTTCCTGCGGTTTAAATACTCTAAGCTGTGGGATAAGTATAGCTTTTTACAGGCGGTTTGTCAAGTAGTTTTGTCCAAACAGAGCGTAAAATACGATCACTCAATCAAATACTGCTTAACCAGACGGGCATAGAACATATTGCCGTAGGCATACCGCCAGCCGCCGTTTTCCTGGACTGCCATCGGGTTATCATACTGGATGGTATTGCCGCCGGACTGCTTCTCCGCGAATTTCTCAGCCAGCTCGGTGCTGTACACACCGTTGAACTTGGCCGCATAATCGAGGAAACCGCTACCGTAATTATACGCCTGAATGATGCAGTCCAGATCACAGTCCAGCGATTTGCCCTTGCTCAGCAGGTGTGCAAAATAGGTGCAGCCCTGCCGGATCGAGCTCTCCTCCTCGAGTGAATCGTTCGGCAGTCCGGCGCTGCCGGAGGACTGCATGATGTCGGTCAGCTTGCCGCCGCTCTCCACCTGCATGATGGCCAGCAGTACATCCGTGTACTCCGGAATGCCGTTCTGCTCGGCATATTTCTGCACCACCGGCTGATAATACATAACCGACTGATAGACATTCACCGCCTTGGCTACCTGCTTGACCTCCTCGGTCGCGCTCGTGCCGGAATTGCCGGTATCACCGTCCGCGCCGCTCTGCTGCGGTGTGCTGATCAAATGCCGAAAGGCGAAAATAAGCACAATGAGCAGGACTGCCAGCCCGAGCAGCGCAACCTGCCGACGGCGTGCCCGCTGTCTGCGGCGCACTTCCGCCTCGGGCAGACGGCGTCTGACCGTTTTCTGCGTTCTTACCGGCTGCATATGCCGCGTACTGCGATGTGCATGGGCGGTTTTCCGCCGATAGCTGCCTCTGTTATGTCGTTTTTGTTGCTTTCTTGCCATGTTATCGCTTTCCTGTGACAAAGTGGTTGCTCTCACCGGTGACCGGGCGGAACCTTCCCTGTCACCATTGGCATTATTGGCTATTTTACCACAACATTGCGTTTTGAGCAACATTTCAGGCGATTATCATGTAATATTTTCCAATTCCGATTTGCTCCGCAGCAGCCCCTCCTGCTGTGCCCAGTCGCGCAGCACGCGGTTTTTTTCGTTGACTGGACCGAACAAATCCAGACAGCAGACCGCGTTTCCGCACTGCCGTACAAGCGCCTGCGCACGCGCGTAAGCGTCCTCACCGATTGGCTGGTACGCCCGCTCGGTGACGGTCTCGACCGCCAGAGCACGAGCCGTCGGCAGCTCTACATCGTTCTCCGGCAGAACGCCTGCCGCGAACGGAATGCCGCGCCGCTGCAGTCTGCGGTACAGTGCCGTTCCGCTTCCGCCGCCGCCGATAACAAACACGCGCGGCTCGCCTGTCACCCGCTCGAGCTCCAGACTGCCGAACTGCTCGTTATAAGTGCCGCGCTCGAGGTCATACAGGGTGCGGATGTAGTCGCCGATGAATACCTGCTCCGGCGTGCCGCAGCGCTCAATTCTGCCGTTGTGAACGCAGATGAGCCGGTCGGACAGCTTCTGCGCCAAATCGATTTCGTGCAGCGAGAGAATGACCGCCACCTGCTTTTCGCGCACCAGCTGCTTGAGCACGGTCAGCAGTTCCAGCTTGTAGCGAATGTCGAGGAAGGAGGTGGGCTCATCGAGCACAATGACCTCCGGCTCCTGGCAGATGGCGCGGGCCAGCAGCACACGCTGCCGCTGTCCATCGCTGATGCAGGAAAAATCGCGGTCGGCAAGTTCATCCGCGCCGACAAGCGCAAGCGCCTCGTCCACCTTGGCGCGGTCCTCGTCGTTGAGCAGACCAAGCCGTCCGGTGTACGGATAGCGGCCTGCAGCCGCCACATCCCAGCAGGTCATCAGCTCCGGCCGCACATGCTCGGTGAGCAGCACGGACATCGTGCGCGCAAGGTCACGTTCAGGCAGAGTCTGCAGCGATTTGCCATCCAAATATACCGTACCGCCGATGAGCGCCAGCTGACGGATGAGGCTTTTGAGGATGGTCGATTTACCCGAGCCGTTCGGACCGATGAGCGTTAAAATCTCACCGCGGTGAACATGCAGGGCGATGTCGCGGATGAGCGGCACACCGCGGTAGCCGACGGTCATTTCTTTTGTTTCGACGAAAGGATGGGCCATTTTGTACCTTCTTCTTTAACATGATTGCTTACGAAGCAAGAGAATCTTGCCTCCCCGGCAGGGGTGCCGTGCCCACGGCGAGGGGCATAAGGGTGGACACCAAGGTTTCCACCCTTATGAATCCCGTTTCCTTTTGGGATAGCACGGCAAAATTTGCAGAACTGAGACTCGCAAAGGAACAACAGTCGGGTTACTTTTGCGTGTCTTTCTCCGCCTTTTCGCAGTTCACAGATAACATACTGCTACACATGCGGGCTACTCTACGCAGGGCGCGACATGCCCGTGTCGCGCAACTCTTTTACGCGTTATTCCAGACAACACCTGCGCAGATAGATTATACCAAACCGATAAATCCGCAGATACTGTCTATATACTCCAGGCTAACGACTTGCGCGGCACTGTCATGCCGCGCCTGCGCTGATTGAACCGCCTGTGTAGCAGCAAGGAATCTGGCACTGCGTATAGGTTACGACACGGGAGCACACTGTGCTCCCATACGATAGGAAAAATCGTCTGCCATTCCCCCTTTTCGAAGCGGTCGCCGGTCTCTGGTATGCGCCAGACTATCTAACAATAGGAAACTGGAGTTCCAAGAGGATAGAAACCTTGGTGTCTATCCTTTTGGTCCCCAAGCCAAGGGTTGGCTCCCACTCCCTCTGCGTGAGGACGCAGACTCACCCTCTGGAGGACTTCCGATGCACCATAATATAAATGACGACCGGTGCACCAAACAGGGCTGTCACGGTGCTGATACTCAGCTCCGTCGGTGCAAACACCGTCCGCGCGATGAGATCGCACAGCAGACAGAATCCCGCACCGCCGAGAAAGCACGCCGGTATCATCAGGATCGGCTTTGCCGTGCCGAACAGGCTTTTCGCAAGATGCGGAACTGCGATGCCGACGAACGAGATCGGTCCGGCAAACGCCGCTACACACGCCGAGAGCACGCTCGACAGCAGGATCAGCACCACGCGGAACGCGGTGATATTGACGCCCATACTGCGGGCATACCCCTCTCCGAGCTGGTACGCGCCGATCGGCTTGGACAGCAGGAACACGCACACGAGCGCCGCGAGCACGACCGGCGTCATCACGCGGATATTGTCCCAGGAAATGCCCGAAAAGCTGCCCATCGACCAGTTATGCAAGTTGACAATATTGGAATCCTCGGCAAAGGTAATGACGAAATCCGTCACCGCCGAGCAGATATAACCGATCATCACGCCGCTCACGACCAACAGCGGCATCTGCCGCACGCGCTGCGCGATGAGCAGCACAAAGCCCATCGAGAGCATGGCTCCCGCAAAGGCGGCTGTTATCATGACAGCAGAGCCGAGCACACGCCCGCAGGACAGCGCGCCTATCATCGTCAGCGCAACCGTCAGCTTGGCGCCCGAGGAAATACCCAGCACGAACGGTCCCGCGATCGGGTTGGCGAAAAAGGTCTGCAGCAGAAAGCCGGAGACAGACAGCGCACCGCCGAGCAGGATGGCCGCGAAGATACGCGGCATGCGAATCTCCCACACGATGACCGCATTGGCGCCGCTGTGCGTCAGCAGAATCTGCGCGACCTCTCGGACGGACACGTGCAGGCTGCCCGAGTTGACATTCCACACGAACAGCACGGCCAGCAGTGCCAGAAGCACGGCAAACGCGCCCGCATAGCGCATTTTAGGCTGCGGTTTCACGGGAAATCCTCTCCTTTCAGGACAGCTTGTGTAAGTATTTCAGCGTGGACGGGTCTCCGTCTGCAATGACGGTATGGAAGTCGCGGATCAGCTCGTCCAGTTCCATTGTGGACTGGTACAGATTCTTCTCTGTACACCACACATTGCCGGTTTTCACGGCCTTGAAGTCCGCAAGCAGCGTACTTTTTTCCAACAGCTGGTCAAGCGTCTGCAGCTCACTGTCGATGGTGGCGTTGTAGATCATCACATCCGCGTCCTTGGCTCCGGCGTAAAAGCTTTCCATCTGCATATTGACGGTGGACTTTGCCGTATCGTCCGTCAGATCATCAAAAATGTACTTTCCTCCTGCCAGACTGAGCATCTCCGCGATATAATCCGTGGATTTGCGAACATTGACCGCACCGTTTGACGTGATGTAAAAGAACGAAACCGTCTTGCCGGCTGCCGGCTTCTGCAGGATGTCCACAATGCCGTCCACCTTATCCGCAAACAGCTTTTCCGCCTTGTCCTCGCAGCCGAGCAGCGTGCCGTACACCTTGATCCATTCCATGCGGCCGAGTGCGTGCGGCTCGTAGCTGGAACGCTCGACAAACACCGGAATACCCAGCTTTTCGAGCTGCTCCTTTACCTCAGGCGTATGGTAGATCATGGTGTTCTCAATAGCAAGATTGCAGTCAGCGGAGTAGATGGTCTCGTAATCCGGCGCGCTGTACTTGCCCGCGTAGACGATTTTTCCGTCCGCCATCGCCTGCTTGGCCTCGTCGATGTACCAACCGTCCTGCCTGGTGCCAGACAGTGAAATGCTGTCCAGCGCATCCAGTGCAACGAACTGGTCCATGACACTTGAGGAGACCAGATAAATGCTGTCCAGCGGCTGCTGCAGCACCGTAATATCCGCGTCCAGACCGTCCGGCACGGACGCGTTTTCCGGAACGACCAGATAACGTGCGTCGTCCTTCACGGTAATGAGCGAATAGCCGCCGTCATAGTGATCGACCGAGAAGCACTCGGCATACTCCAAATCCATGCTGTCGGTCGGCTGCATGTCGCTCCACGAGACCGCCGCCTGCGTCTGTGCGGTCGATTGCCGGGCAGTTCCGCAGCCGGACAGACCGCCGAGCAGCAGTGCCGCACTCAGGCACCATGCTGTAATTCTTCTCATTTTGCTGCCGGAGCGATGGACGCAGAGTCAAAACGCAGCGTGTACTCGATCTCGTGCGGCTCACTCATTGCGGTAGTGTCGGCTACGACCGGCATCGCCCAGTCAAAGCCCGCAACCGGAATTTCAAACGTGGAGTGCTCATTTTCGATCACAGCATCGTACTTTTCGTCGTTCACCTTCATATAATCGTAGTTTTTGCTGCTCCAGATGATCTTAGCCGTCACCTTGCCGCCCGAAACGGTCAGCGCTGCGGGAGATTCCACGCTTGCACGGCCGGAGCCGCCGGAAAGCGTTACATCAGCGGTGTAGGTGCCGTCTGCGAGAGACAGGCTCTCAGCGGTGGTCATTACGCCGTCTGCCAGTGCATCTGCCGGCAAAGAGTCCGCACGGAACACCAGAGTGCGGTCGTACCACTTCTCCTTCTTCTTGCTGAAGGCTGCGCAGTCAATTCCCTCATCGAGCGCCTTAACCGGAACGGTAAAGCTGTGTGTGCCGTCGGCTTCCTCGGTAAACGGAATGTAGTCGGCTTCAGCGGCAGCGGCAGCCTCCTCGCCGGTGCCCATATAGACGTACAGATAACCGGTACCGCCCATGTGCATCTTGGCGGTCATTTCGCCGTTCTTGACGGTCAGCTCGCATGCGGTAACGTTGAACATGTTGGAGCTGGAATCGACGGTTACATCGTAGGTGCCGTCCTTCACTTTGTCGCCGGTGATCGGCGTCATGCCGTCCTCAACAACGTCCTCGACATCGGCCATATCGGACGCAGAAGCGACCTGAGAGGTGGTGCTGCTGTCCTGCGCGGAGGTATCCTGCTGGGTGCTGCTGCCGCAGGCGGAGAGCAGCATGAATGCCGCAAATACGGCGCTTAACAGTGCTTTTTTGTTCTTCATTGTGGTTTCTCCTTTGTTTTGCGATATAAACGGGATTTTGATGAATGGTTGCCATTCGGGGCATTTGCGCTTGAGAAGCGAACGGAATCTTGCCTGCCCGGCAGGGGCACAAGAGGGTAGACACCAAGGTTTCCACCCTCTTGTGAATCACCCCTTTCCTAAGAGAGCACAGTGGTTGTTCAGAACTGAGCCTATAAAGGAACGGCAGAGGATTTTTTCTTCCGCAGGACGCACGATGTGCGTTCATGTATCCGCATATTCGCAATGTCAGATACCGTACTGCTACACATGCGGGTTACTCTACGCAGCGTGCGGCATAACCGTGCCGCACAAATCGTTAATCTGGATATTGCAGACGGCACCTGCGAATTACGCCTATCACGTTCTCTTCACTCTCAACGATTCACTCTGGGTATAATTCTCCATTTTCAATTCTCAATTCTGCACACCGAAATCGACAATCAAAATTTCCACAAAAACAGGGTCCGTCCGCATTCCACGGTCCGGACCCTGCTGTTTACTTGATTTACTTCAGGGAATCAATCGCTGCCTGTGCGTGTGCAACAAACAGATCCTGGATTGCCTGCACGGAGCCAAGGCCCTCAACTACGGTGGTTACCTCGAAGCCAGCCTTCTCAAACTCGGTCTTCCAGGAGCCGTCCTCATCGCCTGCCATATCGTTATTGGCGTGGTCGCCTGCAACGATCATCAGCGGACGCAGAACAACCTTCTTATAACCGCCTGCCTTAACGGCTGCGATTACGTCATCGAGGGACGGAGTTGCCTCAACAGTGCCGACAAAGTAGTTGTCGTAGCCTGCGGCCTTGAGGGTTTCCTGCATCTTGGTGTAAACGCTGTTGGAATCCGCCTCGGTGCCGTGACCCATGAAGCAGATTGCGGTCTCGCCGTCGTCATACTCCTTGGTTGCGTCTACAATGGCATTCATAACCTTCTGGAAGTCGTCGTCAGAGGTCAGCAGCGGCTCACCGAGCACGATCTTCTCGAAGGAATCCGAATAGCCTGCCAGCTCATCCTTGAGGTCGTTGTACTCCAGGCCGTTCATCAGATGGGTCGGCTGAACAACCAGGGTCTTTACCTTGTTAGCTACGGCGCGGTCCAGTGCCTCGGTTACGTTGTCAATCTTCTCGCCGTCACGCTTGTTTACATGGTCGATGATGATCTGGCTGGTGAAGCCGCGGCGTACCGCGTAATCCGGGAACGCCTTCTGCATAGCCTTCTCGATGGCGCCGATGGTCTCACGGCGGCTGTCGTTATAGCTGGTGCCGAAGCTGACTACAAGCAGCTCGGTATCGCCAATTTCATCCTGATTCAGCGGATCGTCCAAGGAAGCGTCACCCGTTTCATAGTTTTCGTCCGGATCGGTCTGATCCTGCGCATCGGTCTGTGCAGTGGTGTTATTGTCCTTCGTGTCGTCCGCAGCTGCGGTCTTGCTGCCGCCGCAAGCGGTCAGCATGGACATCAGCATGCCGGAAACGATCAGCATAATGCCGAGCTTCTTCAGTTTGCTTACTTTGCTCATGGTTTTCCTCCTTCGTTTTGCCTGCAAAGCGAAAGCGCACACTTTGAAAGAAAAAGGGTACGGAAAACACACAGTCCCCCCATCAATATATGATGAAAGGGACTGCCTGAATCAAAAATCATGCGGTATCAGTACAATCAATAACTCGTGACCCGGAAGCAGCTTCCCGTACCAACAGACCGGCAGGTTTCCTGACTTGCGGCTCTTAAGACAATACCGCATAATTGCACAAGAGCGATTTGCGAGTAAATTCTCGCGTACTGACGAGGCGTGGTTTTGCGGTAATATTTGATGTATTACCGTGAAATCACAACGAAGTCAGGACACAAAGTTTCCGCAAAGCGCCGCAGCTTTCATTATGCTGTGTTGCCTTAGAACTGCCGCCTTCCCGATACCGCAATATCAGTGACGTAAATGGCAGTCCATTTCCCGCTTACAGTGACGAGATCGTGCAGGATTTGCACCTGCTTCCCTTTTACCCGCTGTCCTGTTCGAAAACATACAGCGGCACCGACTGTTCGCTTATTTACTTATTGCGCGGGAAATTCCCGCATTGCACGAGTATTATACTATATTTAACCGTCAATTACAACCGTTTTCCGGAGAAAAACGCGCGCTTATGTCTCCTGCGGCCGGAAAACCTTTTTCCGCACGATCAGGTAGCACACAAAGTGCGCCAGGATGGTCAGTATCCACGAGATCGGGTAGGACGCATACAGGATGAACAGCGTATGCTGCACGCGAAAGACCGTAAAAATCCAGATGATACGGAACACACATGCGCCAATCAGCGAGACGATCATTGGCAGCATGGAATAGCCCAGACCGCGTATTGTGCCCGCGAGCACATCCATCATGCCGCACAGGCAGTAGGTGACGCTGATGACCGACAGGCGCTGCATACCGAACGAGATGACCTCCAGATCATCCGAGTAGATGTGCAGCAGATGATTGCCGAGCAGATGTGCGCCGTTGCCGAGCACCAGACCGATCAGTGTGACGATGCACATGCAGCGCACGAGTGTCTGGTCGATGCGATGATAATTCTTTGCACCGAGATTCTGGCTGGTGAAGCTGATGGAGGTCTGATAGAGCGCGTTCATCGAAATGTACACAAAGCCCTCAATGTTGGCGGCTGCCGTGTTGCCCGCAACCGTTACTGCGCCGAAGCTGTTGACCGAGGACTGAATGAGTACGTTCGAGATATTGAAGATAACGCTCTGCATACCGGCAGGCAGACCGACCTGCATGATTCTCAGGAACTTATCCATGTGGAAGTGCAGACGGCGCAAGTCGAGATGGCACATGCCGTCCGATTTTACAAGGCACAGCACGGTCAGCGCCGCAGAGACACACTGGCTGAGCACGGTGGCGATCGCAGTTCCGGCAACGCCCATGCCGAGCAGGCACACAAACAGCAGGTCGCCGAGGACGTTCATCACGCCTGCCGCCATCAGGAAGTACAGCGGACGCCGGGTATCGCCCACGGCACGCAGCACGGCTGCACCGAAGTTGTAGATCATGGTTGCCGGCATACCGATGAAGTACACCTGCATGTACAGCACGGCCTGGTCGATAACCTCGTCCGGTGTGGCCATCAGCGTCAGCATGGGACGTGCGAGCACAACGCCGAGCACGATCAGTATTGTGCCGCCGATTAAGCCGGTGAGCAGCGCCGTCTGGATGGTCTGCTGTACGCCGTCGTAATCCCGCTCGCCGTAATGCCGCGCGACAAGCACGTTCGCGCCGACCGAAATACCGATGAATGAGTTGACCAGCAGGTTGAACAGCGAGGTGGTCGAGCCGACCGCCGCCATCGCATTGCTGCCCGCAAATTTGCCGACTACGACAATGTCGGTCGCGTTGAACAGCAGCTGCAGCACACCCGAAAGAATCAGCGGCAGCGAAAACAGCAGGATTTTGCTCAGCAGCGGACCGCTGCACAGGTCCATCTCGTAGCTGCGTTTCATTCGTTGAAGCACTTCCCTTCTTGCGTAAAGTTTCTCTATTGCCTATATTATCTATCGGAATATCGGTGGTGTCAATGGGTGATTGTGTTTCGGGGGTATTCATGGTATAGTGAAGTCACAGTAGAATGATAAATCGAAATTTGACAAAGGAGTGTGATTATATGGGTAAAGCGATTTTGGCAGCAATCGTTACATTGATTGTTGGTTATTTAGGTATGGTCGTAGGACTTGAACTTTTAGGTAATTGGGTTGAGTTTGGATTGCTCATTGCTATTGCAGTAATGGGTGCTTTTATCATCTACTTCAATGACAAGAAGTAAGACAATTCCAGTTTAATCAAACAAAGAAATTATCAGAGAGGAAAAATAAGGAATTTGAAAGTGAAAAGAAAGTGATTGCAGATAAAGCAGCATCCAAGGAGGCGATTATATGAAAAAACGCCTGTTATCTGCCGTTTTGGCGCTGGTTCTATGTGCTTATCCCGCTATGGCGGCTGATTTCGGCACGCTGACAATCTCCTCTGACCGTGAGGTCATAGATGATTCTGTACTGTATGAGCTTGCCGAAGCGGACGAACCCAGCACGCTCACCTTGCGCACACCGGACGGTGAAACCGGTTCTCTGACATTTGACGGAGCAAAATATCACCTGCAGCCGTGCGGACAGACCGACGAATTCACCTATTCGGTTTTGTTTTCCGCAGACGGCGAAAACGCCTATGGTCTCCCCTACACCGAATGGTTTATGGCCGATTCCGACATTGGGCAGCACATTTTTGATCCGGTGACCGAGTGGGACGCCCGGCATATCTGTTCCGTGCCGCGCTGGCGCGACTGCGGTACACTGCGCCTGACCGGACAGAATAAACTCAAGCCGCCGTATGCGCTGCTGACGCGCTTTTTTGCAATCCATCGAGATCGGAATACTGCCATTTCTCTGGAAATGCAGCCTACTCTGGGACAGCCCCTGTTCCTTGCATACCATAACGGAACTTACACGCTGACCGAAACCGGTCCGGACCGGTTTATCCGCACCGAGTGGACACAGCTTGTGCCGCTACCGACGGATGACCTGCGCACGCTGTCCCTCACGCTGATCAACGCCAGCGGCGAACAGCGCCCGCTGTTTACGTTTCCGCATCCGGTAACGTATCTGACATTACCTTCTATTGTGTAACAATCAAATTTGCAGGAGAGTCCCCCGCTATGATTAGAGAATTACGAAAAGCAGATATCAATCAAGTTGCCGATATATGGCTGGACACCAATATAAAGGCACATTATTTTATCCCTGCCCAATATTGGAAAAGTAATTTGGAGCTTGTGAAAGAACTGCTGTTGCAGGCAACTGTCTATGTCTATGAGGACAATCAGAAGATACAAGGATTTATCGGGCTGAATGGCGAATATATTGAAGGCATTTTTGTTTCTGAGGCAATGCAGTCGCAGGGTATCGGTAAAATACTGCTGAATTATGTAAAGAATACAAGAAGCAAACTGATTTTGAATGTATATCAAAAAAACACACCAGCAATATCTTTTTATCAAAGAGAAGGATTTGAAATTCAGTACAGCGGCCTGGATGAAGCTACCGGAGAAAAAGATTATAGAATGGCGTGGCAGCAGAAGTAAAATACAGTTTTTCAAACAGTTATAGAAACACAAAACCCCGTCAAAGACGGGGTTTTGTTATACCTGAATCGCAAAAAGAAAGAGTGGAAAGCGCTTCACTCTCCACTCTTAACTCTATTAAAATTACTTGCTCTCCAGCAGACGGGTCGTCTCGGAGGAATCAATCAGGTTTGTCATACTGCGCAGGCTGATGCCCAGCGTAGACAGGTTGTGCATCATCGCAGAGGTTGCGGGAGCCAGCACGCCGGCAACGCCCAGACCGATCAGCGAACCGTTAAAGCCGATTACGAAGCGGTAATTGGAGTTGATGCGGCTCATCAGACCCTGTGCGATACGGCGCAGAGCAACCAGCTCAAACAGATTCTCGGCTGCGATGGTGATGTCCGCAATCTCACGGGCGATGGCTGCGCCGTCGCTGATGGCTACGCCAACGTTAGCCGCCGACAGCGCCGGAGAATCGTTGATGCCGTCCCCGAGCATGATAACGGTATGGCCTGCCGCGCGTTCCTGCTCGACGAAGTTCGCCTTGTCCTCAGGCAGCACCTCAGCGCGGTAATCGTCCACGCCGACCTCCGCCGCGATAGCCGCCGCCGTGCGCTCACTGTCGCCGGTCAGCATAACCGTGCGCTGAATGCCAAGGGCACGCAGTGCCTTCATCACATCGCATGCTTCCGGACGGAGCGGGTCCGCGATGCAGATAACAGCCGCCAGCTCACCGCCGATCGCCAGATACAGATGAGAAAACTCAACCGGAAGTGCATCGTACTTATCCTGCTCACCGGCCGGAACCACGCACTTCTCATCCTCGAAGATAAAGTGTGCACTGCCGATAACGACCTTCTTGTTTTCAACCATGCTGGAAATGCCGTGCGCTACGATATACTCAACCTGCGAGTGCATTTCCTCGTGCGCCAGATTGCGCTCACGCGCAGCGCGGACAACGGCGTTCGCCATGGAGTGCGGGAAGTGCTCCTCCAGGCAGGCTGCAACGCGCAGCATGTCGTCTTCGGAGCGACCGCCGAACGGAATAACCCTGGCAACAACCGGGCAGGCATGCGTCAGTGTGCCGGTCTTGTCAAATACAATGGTATCTGCCTGCGCGACAGCCTCGAGGAACTTGCCGCCCTTGACTGTGATATGATACATGCTTGCCTCACGCATGGCGGACAGAACCGCCAGCGGCATAGCCAGCTTGAGCGCGCAGGAGAAATCAACCATCAGCACGGACAGTGCACGGGTGACATTGCGGGTCAGTGCGTAGCTGAGCGCACTGCCGACCAGCGTATACGGCACCAGCTTGTCCGCCAGATTGGCGGCATGGCTCTCAGCAGCACTCTTGAGCTGCTCGGACTGCTCAATCATGGAAACGATCTTGTCGTAGCGGCTCTCGCCGGAGGACTGGGTGACCTCGATCACGCAGTCGCCTTCCTCGATGACCGTGCCGGCGTAAACCTGCGTACCCGGACGCTTTGCAACCGGCATGGATTCTCCGGTAAGCGATGCCTGATTAACCATGACTTCGCCTTCAACAACCTCACCGTCCAGCGGGATGACGTTGCCCATGCGAACCAGAATGTGATCACCGACAGCGATGTTTGACAGCGGTACAAGTACCTCTGCGTCATCGGTTTTGAGCCATACGCGTTTTACGTTGAGCGACATACAGCGTGCCAGATCGTCAACCGACTTTTTGTGCGTCCACTCCTCGAGCAGCTCACCGATATCGAGCAGGAACATAACCGAGCCTGCCGTGGAGAAGTCCCGGCGTACCATCGAAACACCGATGGACAGCGCGTCGAGCAGTTCAACCTTCAGCTCTCTGTGAATCAGGCGCTTGAGACCGCGGCCGAGGAACGGCAGCGACAGCCAGATCGTGCGTGCTATCTGCAGCGGCGTTGGCAGGAACAGCGTGCAGGCAAACTTCGTAATAACCTTGCCAACCAGCTTTTCCTGATACTCACGGTTGAGCGCACGGCCGCTGTGGGTCGGCGTCAGCGCCGTGACAGACGGTGCAGTATAGTTAAACTGAGCGATCGCGCGGATGATATTCTCGCGGTCACCGATGTAGCGGATGACAGCACAGCAGGTACGCTCGTGCACGGCTGCGTTGAGTACACCCGGCTGATTCTGCAGATACGCCTCCAGCAGATCAGCCTGCTCCAGCGTCATGCGGTACTGCTTCATGCGCACACGAAGCCGTCCGCGGCTTTCGTGTTCAATGAATGCTTTCATAGTAAAATTACCTCCAGCTTACTTCCGGTAGATAGGAAAAGAGGGGCTCTGCCCCTCTTTGATATTCGTCCCATGAAAACCGGGAACATGTACCTCGGTTTTCATTCCCTAAGAGGGAGAAAGCTTCCGAACGGGAACTTTCGGGCGACTTTGGAACGGCTCACAGTCCGTTCTTCCTGTCCGCCAAACCACGGTTTGGCGACAGGTTCTTATGCCTCAACCGGAGCAGCAGTCGGGTCCTCATCGGTCAGCTCAACCTCAATGTCTGCATCCTCAACAGCAGCAGCCTCTGCCTCAGCAGCGCGCTTCTCGTTGATCTCCTCTGCGGAAGCGAGGATGTCGCCGACGTTCTCCTTAACGCAGTCAACGGTATTCATAACGGTATCCTTCATGCGAAGAACCGCTGCGGTAGCATGGGTATATACGTTCTTAGCATCCTTGCTGCTCAGCAGCTTGATACCTGCGGAACCGAACAGAGTGCCACCAACAAATACGGCGATGTCCTTGTAAATCTTCTTCATAATATGTTCCTCCTATCAATCTCACTTGCGCTTACAGCCGGTAATCATCGTCATTACCATGCAGAACAGCGCGGCCCATGCCCAAAAACGATGCTGCTTCATACAGTACACCTCCAAACATGGTGTGTTTTTTGTTTGCGATTATCATATCATAAATTTTCTCGCTTGTCGCACAGCTTTAGACATGAAACGCACGGAATCGGACATTTTTGCAGTTTGTTGCCGCTAATCTTTAGTTTTATTATCAAAATAGTTGCATTTTGCTAACTTTTTCGGGCTTGTCGGCGGTACTGTGAGGGCGTCAGCTGATAGCGGCGCTTGAACGCCACACCGAACTGACTGGCGCTGTTATAGCCGACCGCCGCCGCAATATCCACGATGGAGAGCGAACTCCGATGCAGCAGTTCGGCAGCATGCTGCACCCGCTTTTCGAGCAGATACTGGTGGATCGGACGACCATAGGTCTGCCGAAATATATCCTTCAAGGCGGTCGGCGAAATGCGGAACCGTGCAGACAGCTGGTCGATCGTAAGCGGGTCGGACAGGTGCGATACCATATACTCCTGTACCTGCCTCACTGTATCGGTCAGATAGTGATCGCGGGAGACGGATTCCGGCGGTATCGTCAGCAGCGGACTGTCTGTACTGATGAGGTACAGCAGCTCAATGGCTTTGATTGCACTGTAGGCGGCTCTGTCCCGTTCCGGAACGGATTGCAGTGCCGCAGCCAGATTATCAATCCACACCGCGCTGCGCAGCACTACACAGCCCAGATGCGGAGTGACTCGTGCTTTGATTCGTGCTGTGTTGACCGTCAGACGGCACGGTGCCGCTGCGCTCTGCTCGATGAGCACCAGCTCACCGCTGAACAATCCGTCCGCGACCGAAAGGCTCTGCACGCTTGCGCCGAGCAGCAGCAGTACCTCGTGCTCATGCAGAAACACTTGCCGCCCATTGGTCATGGTCAGCCGCAGACCGCCCTGCCGGCAGAACAGCACCTCGCACGGCACCTCGGATGGCTCCGCAGGCATGGCCGGCGGCACGGTCAGCGCGCAGTCAAAATCGCACACGCGCACGCCATCCATCGGCTGGGTCCAGCGTACGCAGCCGGACAGCGATGCGCCGGTATTCGGTTTGAGCAGAGTTTCCAGCACTGCGATTTCCTCCGTTGGTATATATCGGTTTATTAGGTTAGATTTTGCTAACCTATGTTGAAAAGCAAAGCCGCTGCAAAGCGGCCTTACTCTGCTCATTTATGCAGAAAGGAAAACAGTCCCTTTTTCTCATATCGCTCCTTGGAAAAGGACGTAACGGTGTAGCCGGTAGCGTTTACCGCATCGCGGACAGCCTGCTCATCGAGATCCTGCTCAGTGAGGATAACCGTCTGCCCCTTGCCGTGAGAGGAAGTGACCTTCTTCACGGGAAATGCCTTGCGAACTGCGTCGTTGACATGGCTTTCGCACATGCCGCACATCATGCCGTCAACGCCGAGAGTAATTTTCAACATGGGTGTAATGCTCCTTTTGTACCCGAGCTGGTTAGCTTTTACTAACTAACAATATATCACGAAATATCGCAGATTGCAAGGGGGAATCCTTAGTTTTGCGTAGGAGTTTGCTCATGCAGGATTCGCCGCACCCGCGGCAGGGGCAAGAGGGTAGACACCTGCGGTTTCTACCCTCTTAACTCCCGTTTCCCTTTATTTCTTAGTCTGGCGCAGACCAAAGACCGGCTATCCACGGGAAAGGGGTGATTCACAAGAGGGTGGAAACCGCAGGTGTCTACCCTCTTGTGCGCCCGCGCGGCGTCAGCGCAGATTCCTCTCGCTTCGCAAGCGCCCCACTCCCGATGAGCATATCATCAAGATTGACAAATACCCGCAAAAAGGGTATACTAATCTTACCTGCGGGTATGGCGGAATTGGCAGACGCGCCAGATTTAGGTGATGTCACCTCAGTGAAGGTTTTGCCGTTCCATTCGTCGCCTGCTCCCCCAAAACTAAATATGCGCCTGTGATGGAATTGGTAGACATGCGAGATTTAGGTTCTCGTGCTTTCAGCGTGTGGGTTCGAGTCCCTTCAGGCGCACCATGGTCGTTGGCTTGCGCTAACGACCATTTTTATATGCGATTGTCAAGTGTGAAAATATGGTTTAGAATAAAATGGAAATTAGGGTTGAGCAAAACTCCAATTTGATCATGAGTCCATACAATAAATAGTGCCATCCGACTTGCTTGAAGCCTATATATTGTGACTCAACTTTGCAAAACTCACGTTTTGCTCAACCCTAAATAGAAATAATCCAAGAGGTGATTTTAATGGAGTGGGCTTATTTTCAGCAAATCGTTACCCTGTTACTTGGTAGAATGGCAGTTTTTCAGGTGCTTGACGATAGGATAGAATTCACTATCGAAACCGAAACATTTACATATTTTCGAGAAGAATTTGATTCTACTATTGCACAGCTGAAAATGTACAGATATACACCTACACAGTGTTATTCACCTCGGGAGTACGAGGTGTTTGTAGAACCTGTTGAGCCACGTTATGGGTATCGAATTATTGACGAGCCCATTGAGATAAGTGATGACAGCTCTGCATATAGACTTGGATCACCTTCCGATGAATTGGTCTTGGCCTTTCTTTCTGGTATTCCAAGTGACTCTGTTCGCAACTATAGGCGAATATTATCATCTCGCATGATAAATGTTCGCACTTTGCGAAATGATGCTGGAGAGATTCACTTGTTGGATCTAATCAAAAAGGTAACTAAAATATCTCTTTCTTTAAAAATCTCCTTATCAGAAGGAGTATCTGCAGAAACCATGCTTAATCGTGCAACATCGTTTCTATTTTCTGTAGCATATAATACAGATACCGCCGTCAAAATAATCCACTCTGTAAATGAACTCGAATTTGAAAGAGGTCATTTTTCATCTCGTCGTAGCACCAATTTGAGAAACTTTGAGTCTCCAAAACTTTTTTATAATCACGAACTCATTGAACAGTATAACCTGTCCTTAACTTCCGAAGATCCGTTTATCAAGTTTATCGGATACTATCATATACTGGAGTATTTCTTCGATGCGGTTTATACTGACGAATTGATTAACAGCGTAAAAGATATCATCCTGCATCCTGGTTTCTCTACAAAAAAGCCTAAGGAAATCAATAAAATTATTGATACTGTTCGCAAAAAAACAAGAGCGAATCAAGATGCTTTCCAAGGCACAGAGCTCGAAGCGCTTGAACTAACAATAAAACGGTTTGTCTCTTTGGAGCAACTCCATGAAGATTTAGCAAATTATCGACCAGACTTGATTGCTTATTACAAATCCCATGAAATTAGTTTTTCGAATGGCGATGCGATTGATTTAGATAACTATACAAGCGATAAATTGCCTAAAAAAATCGCAGCTCGTATCTATAAGACTCGAAACGCTTTGGTTCATCACAAATCAAACACCGCCCGTCTTAAAGAGCGCGGAATATATCATCCATTCAAGGATGAGGCTGAGTTGTCAAATGAAATACCTTTAATGCGTTTTGTCGCTGAAGCCATTATAATCAAAACTGCAACTGAGATTTAATGTTGAATACCACTTCTCCATATAGTTTTTCACTACAAGGCTTTATTGGCCACTCCTATTTTCTCCATCACAACCCCATCTATCTCTTCTTCCAGTTCCAGCACTTTCTCCTGTAACGCAGAAATGTGGGCGTCAAGGATTGGTTTCCTCAACGCCCACATTTTTTGCATCTGTGCCAGTTTCTTCAGTTCCTCCGTGCGGCTCTCACGAGCCGTGGAAACGAGCTCCCATACCCTCGCATCCAGTGTTTCCTCATGGATACGGTGGGAGGCGCAATAGGTTTTTCCATTCCGGTGGTATCCACGGCATACATATTCCACACGGCTCTTGCCATTCCAGCAGCGGATCATAGGAATGAACGTATTCCCACATTCCTGGCAGGCCAGCAGTCCCGCGTAACGGTGCTTGCTCTGATTACCGTTTGCAGGTCGTGCCTGCCGCTTGAGTAACGCCTGTACCTGCTCCCATTCCTGTTTTTCTATGATCACAGGAAAGAATCCCTCGTGGCGATACCAGTCGGTTTTGTCTATATGCTTGGCTTTTCCGTTGTTGTATTCTCTGCGGTGGTTGTTCAGCACGCCGGTATACGCCTCCTCCACCAGAATGTTTTTCACACTGGCGTATGTCCATAGGAACTGGCCGTCACGGGTTTTGTGCGTTTGTCGTACTTCTCTGCCGCACCGCTCGGCCCGGAGCTGTGCCGGTGTCTTTCGCCCCGCGGTATTAAGCCGCCGGGCGATCTCTTTCTGCCCACAACCCTGCAAGTACAGAGAATAGATGAGCTGCACTGTGACCGCCGCTTCTGTGTCAACCTTGATCTGCCCCGTGTTTTTGTCTTTCCAGTAGCCGAAGGGCGGCGTGATCACGATGCCGTCTTTCTGCTTCTGGCGGTATCCCGCCCGGATCTTTTTGCCAATATCCTTCGCATAATAATCATTCATCAGGCCGCGGACGCCGATGATCAAATCATCTTCGTCGCAGAATGTATCAACGCCCTCCGTGGCAGAGATCACGCGCACCTGGTGTTCCCGCAGGTAATCAATAAACAATGCAGTCTGGGTCCTATGGCGGCCAAGCCGGGATAGGTCTTTTACGATGACAGCGTCAATTTTATCAGCGTCCACAGCCGCCATGAGCTCGTCCAGCCCACGGCGGTCAAAACTCATGCCGCTTATGTTGTCATCGAAGGACTGTCCCACGATGATGTACCCGTGCTGTTCGGCAAACGCCTGGCAGATCTCCCGCTGATTCAGCAGGGAGTTCATCTCACGGTCATCATCGTTAGAAAGCCGCGCGTAGAGCCATACCCGCACCTGTTATCACCTACCCCGCATAATAATCGCCATAAATTGCCGCACCCAGCCGGTCATAGTCAAAATCCGTTGAGGCGAAGCAATCTGTCTGCTCTCCGTTTTCGAATACATCCAGATGGTCGCGGAAGGGTGCTTTCAGCCGGATCTCCAAATCCAGCTTGCCGTCCTCTTCATGAACAAGGATCTTCTCCACCAGCATCCTCAGATGTGCTTCTGACATTTTGCCCTCTCGCAGGATGTCGTCGATCAGGCTGATGTCCCGCTTCAGCTTGGCCTGTCGGCTGCGGAGCATTTCTGAGATGTTTTGCAGATCTTCGATTTGCTTCTTGGCCTCCGCAATCTGCTCCTCGCGCTTGGCGATCATGCGGTCGTAGCGTTCCGCGTTGGCCTTATCCCAAATGCGTTCCATCAGGATCACCTCCACTTCCTCCTCCAGTAAGAGAATTTGTTCTTGCAGTTTACTTATTTTGGCGCTGGCCGTGGAAGCTTTCGGCGTCCATCTCTCAATGAGCCATTCCATCCGCGACCAGTTTTCCTCATACATTTTCTTTGTTCGCAGGATCTCCGCGCCGATCAATCTGTCCAATGTTTCCTCGTCCACCATGTGAGAGGAGCAATGTTCTTTGCCATACCGATGGTAGGTGTCGCAGACATAGGCGACCCGTTCCCCGCTTTTCAGCTTGATTCGTTTTCCGATAAAGGTTCGGCCACAGTCCTTGCAGCGGAGTAATCCGCCGTACCGGAGGATACCACAGTTGGTACCAGCACGGACATTTTTCTCTTTGCGTTCTGTAAGGAGCGCCTGTGCTTGTTCCCATATCTCACGAGTCACGATCACTGGCAGATAATTCTCATGTCGGAACTGCTCCTCCGGGTCTGTGAAGCGGAAGGTCTTATTGATCTTATTGCGCTCGCTCTTGTGGCAGATCAAAGTGCCGATGTAGCTTTCATCTCTCAAGATTCGCGCCACCATCGTTGCGTCCCACAAATATTTCTTGAGGATGCCATCCTGGGTGTTGGGCAGGCGCTTATTTAGCAGTTCCGCCTGCATAAGCGCCGGCGTTTTCCTCCTCTGTTCATTCAGTGTGCGGGCAATGGCTTTCATGCCGCTGCCGCCGACATAGGCAGAGAAAATCAGTCGGACCGTTTCGGCGGCTTCTTCTACGACAACGACCTTTTTTGTGTTCTTATCCTTGAAGTAGCCGAAGGGCGGGATGGTCACGATACCTTCCTTTTGCTTTTGCCGGTAACCGGTTCGCACACGGCGGCTACCGTCGCGGGCATAGAAGTCGTTGACCAGCCCCTTGAAGCCGATGATGAGATCATCGTTCTCGTTAAAGGTGTCGATATTTTCCGTTGCGGATAGGACCCGCACATCATGTTCTCGGAGGTAGTCAATAAAGAGTGCGGTCTGCGTCCGGTGACGGCCCAGGCGGGACAGGTCTTTAACGATGATCGCTTCGATCTTGCCCGCTTCGACCACCTCATAGATTTTGTCGATGCCCTCACGGTTGAAGTGCATACCGCTGACATTATCATCGAAGGATTCGCCCACCACCTCGTGACCGTTGCTGACGGCAAAGTTGTATATGATTTTCCGCTGGTTGTTCAGAGAGTTCAGTTCTTCATCCTCATCTCTGGACAGCCGGTAATAGAGCCAAACTTTCATAATCGTTCCTTTCCGCTATGGTGTGCCGATCATGCACGACACACCATAGCACACAAGTTTCGCAATAGCTATCAAAACAAATCAAGCGACTTCTGTTTCTACTTTAACAACAAAATCGGCGGTTCGATTTGTATATGGATGATCCACAGACAGATAGTCGTGGATCATCATTTTCAGAAAATCATCAAACTGATCGTCCGTACCCACATAGGAGTACATGACGCTTGCAATATTGGATTCTTTTTTCTTTCGGCCCATAGAACTCCTTCCTCCCGAAACCAATTCGGGCAACAAAAATAGCAGACCGTCACATGGTCTGCTGCCAGTCATAACTCACCTCGTCCTCGTGGTCATCAGCCTTATGACCGAGGGCGATTTTCTTTTCCCTTTCTTTTTGCAGTGCCTTTCTGTCGGTGTAGTGCCGCGCAGGAATCACAGGCTCAGCAGGCTGGAGCTGCTCAAGACGGTGCCCAAGCCCCACCAGAGCAGAAGCAACGCCCCCGTCCCCATCAGCAGAACCGCCCATGTGGGACCATCCAGGTGTGGCAGCCGCAGTCTGGGTAGCCTGATGCCGGGCAGAGAAAAACGCTTCTCGTTCCGTTTCCCATCCTGTTCGCTCATCTGCTCCAGACGCTTCACCGCTTTCAGCAGCTCGTCCATCTGCGTCCGTGTGGGAAGCTGCGACATCTGCCTGCTGATACTCTCCAACAGATCCGTCTGCCGATCCGCATGGTACCACAGTGTATCCAGATCGTTCATCATTCGCCCCCAGTCCGCTTTCGTGGGACTCGCTTCGTGAGGCGTTGTCAGCGTCGGAAGTACTGCCTGCTGGGTGTTGCGCTGCTTGAGTTCTTGCATAGACAATCTCTGCCCGTATTCTGAATTCATGCTCCATGGCCTCCTTGCAATACTTTTCCTCGTGTAATTTGTTGTCGCGGCACTTTAGTCCGTCCGGCGTGGTGTAGGTGATGTACTTGCGCCCGTTCTCCCAGCGGACGGCGCAGCCTTCGGACGCCATCAGGGAAACGAAAGCGTCCCTGTCAGCGGCATAGCGCATACACTCGTCTATCGCATTTGTCAGCCGCAGTTTCCAGCTTTGTCCCTTGAGTGCGACATGATACTCCGCGCCGCTCATGCCGCGGGCCTGATGTGTGGTCGGCTCAAAGACCGGCAGGCCCATTTCCAGACAGATCGCGTCGTTGCGCCGCATCAGCTCCTGCAGTTGTTCCTTCGCCATGTGCAGCTTTTTGCCAGTTTCGAAGTTAACGGAGTTGATGACGCAGTGGGAGTGAATGTGCTCGCGGTCAACATGGGTGCAGACCAACACCTCGCAGCCCTCGAAGTATTCTGCCAGCCGCCGCGCGGCTTCGTGGGCCTGTCGGGGATCGACCGCCGCGCCCTTCGGAAAGCTCTGCACCATGTGGTAGAACATCACGCCGCCGTCCTTGTGGTAGAGCAGCTTGGTGTTCAGAAAATCGTCGTAGACGCTCTGCGGCTGGCAGTTGATGCCGCTGACGAGCGGCTCGCCCTCCCATGCGGTTTTCTTTTCCTGCATGACGTAGAGCATCACGCCGCGCATGGCGGCGCGGGACTGTGTGCCCCGCTTGTAGTTCACAAAATGTACGATGGCCATACGGCTCACCGCCCTTCCATGACTGACCGCAGGGCGGCGCTGACCTCGGATAATTCCTGTGCGGCCTTGTCGAGACCGATGACCTGCACCTTGCCCATGTTGGCGAGGACAGTGAGGCGGTTGATGTTGCCGCCGATGCCCTTGAGCTGGCGGAGCAGTTCCTTCTGCTCATCGATGACGGTGATCCGCTTACCGAGACAGCAGGCGGTGACATAATCGCTCATGGACATGTGGGCCTTCGCCGCCAGTGCCCTGATCTTCTCGCGGTCAGCGGACGCCATGCGCGTGCTGAATTTAATATCTTTTTTCATGCTTTTCTCCAATCGTAGCTAAAAGTGGGTCCGGGCTTCCGCCCGGAATTTGGGTGCAGGGCTTTGCCCGCTCGGTGCATTTGGCAGGGCAGCGGCTTCGCCGCAGACCAGACAAATGCGATGCTGGCCGTCGTCCGAGCGGACGACGAATCCCTCGTCCCGCCGCAAGCGGCTGGACTCGCTCTCTCTGTCGCTCGTCCTCTTCCCACCGAAACCGCTTCGCTGGGTTTCGGCGGGAGCCCTGTTGGGGGAGATGATAAGACTCCCGTTTTGCATTTTCGGCATTTCCGTGTGGGGGGTGGTATCATTACTCTCGGCGTGCGCTTCATGCCGTTGTAACGCTGGACGCGCAGGGGGTTTGGCGGCGTATTCGTCGTTTTTATGCCGCCACAGTGCTCGCCCTGTGCGGGCTGAATCTCCCCTCGTCGGGTACACACACCACCCCAGCCTTTAATCGCGCACACAGCGGCTCACACGCCGAAACACGGGGCGTTTTCACCGCCTGAGACATCGGCAGGGTCGATAGGGTCAGCAGCTCGGGTACCCTGCGCATCGTCACTTTCGGCACGGCGCAGTTCAATGAGCCGCTTGCCGTTGCTGCGGCGCACCACGGCGGAAATGCCGATTTTGCTTAGTGCGGCAACGCTTTGCAGGATCAGGCGAGACACCTTCTTCGGCGTGATGCCCTCGCTGCCCGCAGGGTCGATCTGCGCGGACAGCTCCGTGGGAGTGCCGATAAATTCCGTGCGGTCACGCATCAGCTCAGAGAGAAGAATGACGATCCGGCCACCCAACAGCTCCGGCTGCGTCCGGCTGTCCGACACCAGCTCCCACACATTTTCCGCGCTGCGCTCCAGCGTCAGCTCCCGGTACTCGATGTCGCGCCCGATACAGGAGAGTGTTGCCTTGCCGCTGCCGCGCTTGTCTTCCACCAGCGTGAAGCTGGAATCCACCGCGCCGCTGATGGCCGTTGTGCCGGAGATACGGCTGAACACATCGTCGGCAAGCTCCTTTCGCAGATGGTGGATCAGCAGAATGGCGATGCCGTGGGCATCCGCGATGTGCTTCAGCACGGAGAGGTCACGGTAGTCATTGGCGTAGGTGCTGTCATAACCGGCGCCGCGGATCATTTGCAGCGTGTCGATGATGACCAGCACCGTGTCGGGGTGCTCTGAGAGGAACGCGCGGAGCTGCTCCTCCAAGCCCTTGCCAAGGGTGTCGCTGTTTGTGGAGAAGTGGACATTGGCGGGAGCGTCCTCCGTGATCTCGAACAGACGGTTCTGGATGCGGAGGGTGGAATCCTCCAGGCAGAGGTAGAGCGTGGTGCCCTGCTTCACGCCCATGCCCCAGACAGCTTCGCCCTTTGCCACCGTGACGGCCAGCCAAAGCGCCAGCCATGACTTTCCCACCTTGGGTGAGCCTGCGAGGATGTGCAGACCCTGAGAGAGCAGCGTGTCCACCACGAAGTTCAGCGGTGTAAGCGGCTGACTCATCAGCGTTTCTCCGTCGATGGTCAGTAATCGGTTTTCTTTTTTCAATTTCGAATCCTCCTTAAAAATATTGCTCCCATCGGAACGATGAGAGCGAAAAAAGCAGAGGGGCGTTACCACGGGACGGCGCGTGGTTTCTTCCCTCTGCTTGTATTGTGGAGAAATTTATGCTATGCTGAGAAAAAGCATGGACAGATTAAAATTCATGTAGGACAGATTTTAGCAGGAGGGGTACGCATGGAGGGCAGCATCGTTTTCTACACCTATGGCAGTACGCTGGAGCTATACGGTCAGCAGTTCACTGCCGGTATGTTGACCGCCGATCTGCTGAATTTGTCGCCGGACGAATATCGACCCATGAGCAAACGCATGAAGCAGGTCACCAGCCTTGCGGAGGAATATGAGCAAAGCGGGAGCATAGAGCTTTGGTGGAAGCTGAACGAGGAGCTGGCGGCGCTATGCGGAGTGCTGCGCCGCTACGCTGTGTTCCGCTTGCTGCTGGACGAGAGCGAGGACGCTTTTTTCTCTGTCATACGGGAGGTCACGGGGCAGTTCGATTTGTTTCCGAAAGAGGAGCATGAGCCGTCAGAAGAGATACAACGGAAACGACTTGAGCGCGTGGCGAATGAAATCTCCGCGCGCAGTGAAACGGTCAAGGATGTTCCGCTTGGCCTGTTCCATCCGAGCGAAGCAGCTTTAGAAAAAGGCGATGCCTTTTATTACGAAATGCTTCGTGCCATCGGTCCTACCAAGGACGCATGGCGTGATTACAAAAAATACATCCGCCGTTATGAAACATATCTTCACGACATTCGCGCTTTCAACGGTACTATTCGGAATTTCATCAGCTTTAGTCTGTCCAAGCTGAAGCATAACAGCCCAGAGGACTATGCCGCAGCACTCTACGGCTTCTACAATGATGAACGCATTGCGGAAAAGCTCATCGTCAATCCCATCCGCAACAACGGCGACTGCTATACGACCCACGACGCCTACGAGCTTTCCTATGTGCCGCGACCGCTGCCGGACGGCTCTGTCGCTATCTGTCAGGAGCATGTGACAGATAGCTTACAGGCGCTGATGAAAGCCGATTATATGCTGGCGCTGAACAGTGGGCACAACATCCGCCGCTGCATCATCTGCGGACGGTATTTTCTGCTCAAGAGCGGTGTCCACGCGCTATACTGCGAAGGGGCGTGTCCCCACGCGCCCGGCTACACCTGCCGGCAGTTCGGCACGGTGGAGTTGCAGAAGGAACTGGCGAAGGACATTCCCAAGGTCAAAGTCAAGGTGACCGCTTTTGCCCGCTTCACAAAGGATATGCAGCGGGGTGCGATCTCACAGGAGGATGCAAGAAAAGCCAAGGACTATGTGCGGGATCTGCTCTATGATGCCCTGCGCGACGCGAATATCTCCGTAGAGGCTTTCGAGCAGCGTATTTCCTCTGAGCGCGTTTACCAGCACTGCGGGATCACCAGAACGGCCAATCCAAGGGGCCGTCCGCCGAAGGAAAAGGCGGGTGAGCAATCATGACCAACGAGCAACTAATTTACCAATATTATGACGGTGATGAAGCCGCGCTGGAAAAGCTGTACCATAAAAACATCGGTCTGATCCGCGGCATCGCCAAGGAAGCTGCGGCGGAGTTCAACTGCCCGACGGCGGACCCACATCATCCGAATCAGTGTTCCGCGTATACGAAAACGATTCTGGACGATCTCTGCGGCGAGGGTGCGTTGGAGTTCCTGACGCGGATACAGAGCAGAGAATATGACGAGAGCCGCGCCGCGCTCACCACCTACCTCTACCCGCATTTGAGGGGGCGCATGACCCGCTGGCTGGAGCAGAACATTGGCTGCATGGCACTAAGCAAGGACGAGATGTCTGCCGTCCGTCAGGCGCAGAGGCTGTATCATGCCGCATGGAAGGATACTGGTGAAATCGCGGAGGAGTTAGGCGTCCCCGAGGCTCGTGTCAGCCGATATATTCGCTACAACACCCATTTCCTCGGTGTGCATGATCTTGTCCCGGAGAGTTATGACGGCGATCCCTATGAGTGGCTGATGCCGGGGCTACTCTCCGCTTCGGCGGAGCGGGCCGTGTACCGCAAGGTCTGCATCGAGCTTCTCCGGGAGCTGTTCGACGCCCTGCCGAAGAAGGACAGGGACATTCTCGGCAAGACCTGCGGCGTGTTCGGATACCCGGAGGCAACTTTGAAAGAGATCGGGATGTATCACATGATGAAGGAGTCCGCCGTGGAGAAGGCAAAGAGCCGTGCCGTCGAGAAGCTGAGAGAATCCTATCCCGGCAGCAGACTTCAAGCGTGGAGGACTGTTCATCGCATGATGCGGAGACCGGTTCCGCCGCCGGGGGAGGACAGTGAGCTGCGGCGCAATTTTCCGCAGTATGTCCGCGCCTTGGCGGAGGTCTATGGCGTGCTGAACGAAGCCACCTCAGATATAGATAACATCTCTATATAGACAGAACAGCAATACAGACTTTTGTACACCCCCTTATGGTAACATCTATGCAAACATCGAAACCGATGCTATACTATGAGAGGAGATGTCTTTATGCATTATTCCAAAACAAACAAGGTCTGCGCCACTTGCGCCTATTGGACCGGAAGCCGAAATCTGGTGAATTCCGGAAACTCTTCGGAGCCGACCAGCAATAGCGCCAAGTGCCAAATTCCAAGCGGTTCCAATCGGGGCAGTACGAAATTTTGCAGTTCTTCCTGCTCTAATTGGGCTAAGTGGCCGGTACTGAAGTAAAACAACATGGGAGGGACTGCATCATGCTGACGGAAAAAGCCAATGCCATCTGCCTTTTGGAGGTTCTAAAGGAGTATTCCGATGCGGAACATATTCTGCCCATGCGGGAGATCATCACAAAGATGCAGTCCCTCTACGGTATCAAAATCGACCGCCGCACTGTATACGGGGCTGTTGCTCTTTTGATCGAGCTCGGTTACGACATCTCCCTTTACGAGGATAACGGCGTGGGCTATTACTTACGGGAACGGGAATTGGAGCAGTCGGAAGTCCTGCTGCTGACCGATGCGGTATATTCTTTCCCGTTCATCCCGGCAAGGCAGACCGAGCAGCTTGTCCCAAAACTGCAAAAGCAGCTCAGTGTCCACCAGCGGAAAAAGTATTGCCATCTGACCGTTGCCCGGCAGGGACATAAGACCGGAAACCGACAGATATTTTGGAATATTGAGCAGTTGGACGAGGCCATTGCACGCAAGAAAAAAGTGACCTTGGATTACTTGCACTACGGATATGACAAACGGCAGCATCCTACGGCGACCTACACTCTCAGCCCCTACGAGATGGTGTATACCAACGAGCATTACTATCTCATCTGCATTCCCGACCACGACCCCCATACGCGGTTGTACCGCATAGACCGCATGGCGGATATTCGGATACTGGACGAGCCCCGCAGCGAAAAGCCAGCGCAGAAGCAAGAGGCACAAGATGCCGTTTACGCCTTTGTAGGTGCGCCGGAGCGGGTGGTGCTGCACTGCGACCGCGCCGTGCTGGACGATGTGCTGGACCGCTTTGGTACGGACATACAGATTTTTGAGCGGGACGAGCAGACCTTTACCGCCGTATTGACTACCCCGCCGCGCGGTGTGCGCTTTTGGGCACTGCAATACCTCTCCTTTGTGGAGGTGGCAGAGCCCGCTTGGCTGCGGCAGGAGATCATTGAGCGCATTGGGCAAAACTGGTATAGCACGGGAGAACGCTAATATGGGAAATCTCATTTCCGAAGAAACCCTTCATAAATTGGAAGCTGATACATCGTTCCAACAGCTGTCTCAGAAGATGCAAACGCTGAACATTTTTGAGGTCTTGGGTATTACAAATGCCGAGATCCGCCACAGTAATTTCTTGGCATGGCTTCTTGATCCCAACGGCAATCACGGAATGGGAGATAAGTTTTTGCGGGAGTTTGTCTCAAAGTTAGGGCAAAGAGAAGTGGTCCCCGAAAATGTGACAGTCTGTATTGTGAGGCGTGAGTGGCAGCACATTGACTTGTTGGTTTTATGCCAGAAAGAAAAATACTTGCTGTGTGTCGAAAATAAAGTGTTCTCTGAAGAACACGATAATCAGCTTCGCCGTTATCGGGACATGCTATTAGAAGAATACCCCGGTTACACCATGTCGTTTGCATTTCTATCTCCGGATGGAATTGCTCCGTTATCGGCAGATGACCAGCAATACTGGCAGCCAGTCAGCTATGTAGATATTTTAGACGCAATCGAAAGTGCGAAAGGCGGTAGTGCTCTTTTGCCGGAAGTAAATATGCTGTTGGATCATTATACAGCAGCTGTCAGGAGGCACATCGTGGGGGACGATAACATTAAAAAGCTGTGTCAGGACTTTTATGACAGACACAAAGAAGTGCTCGATACCATTTATGAAAACTGTAAAACCTCGCTCAACCCAATCTGTGAAGTAGCGGAAGATTGGTGTAGAGAAAAAAGCGAACAAGGCGAGTTGATTTTCAGTCCTCAGTGGTCCAATAATACATATACCCGATTTACAACCGAGACCATCCGAAAGTTGTTTCCCCAGCACACTAAACCCATCAGTGGCTGGAAAACAACAGATATGGCATTTTATGAAATCATCAAACGCGAAAACTATTTCAAAATCACGCTCTCATTGTGCAGCGACAATCTAACAGATGAGCAACGTGCGGCTTGTGACCGCGTCAGTCAGGCACTGAATCGTCCCGACAGAAAGGAAGATTGGCGATGGAAACGCATCCGGAATTGGCCGCGTCATACAATCGAGTCCGAGCCAAACAGCGAAAACTATAAAGAAGGAATCTATAGATACTTGAATACAAATTGGCGAGAAATACAAAAATTCGAAAATGATTTGCTCAATAAAACAGAGTAATCGCGCGGAACCCTGTACGGACATTTGTACAGGGTGCTGTGCTATTCTATCAGCAGAACAGAAATCGTACGAATGGTGCCGGGACGCGGCGCAAAGAAAGGATGAGCAACTATGAAATACACTTCTGCACAGGCAAATAAGCTGCTGAAAAAGCTGAATGACGAATATTCCGCCCTGCTGGATAAAGAACAGCGCAGCCGGGATTTCCGCGCGGCGATGGGAGAGGACATTGAATCTGTGCGCCCCGCCTATGATTATGCAAAAACACAGGCGCGTCTTGAAGAACTGGAGGGAGCGCTCCGCAGACTTAAGCACGCCATCAACCGCTTCAACACGACGCAGGTCGTGGATGGCTTCGGGATTACGATCGACGAGATGCTGGTCTATATTCCGCAGCTGACCAAGCGGAAGAGCAAGCTGCTTGAAATGAAAAGCAGGCTGCCCAAAGAGCGCGTTGAAGAGCAGTACGGCCGGCAGTCGAACATTATCGACTACACCTACACGAACTACGATCTGGCGGCTGTGGAGGCGGACTATGAAAAGACCTCTGATGAACTGTCTCGTGCGCAGCTTGCGCTGGATACTGTAAATCAGCGGGATTCCTTTGAATTCTGTGAATAAACTCTTTCCGTCGTATCGAGCGGCCTGCCAAAAAGACCGACAGTTCCGTTTCCCACCTGCGTTTAAGGTCATAGACGGGAAACCGTTATTCTTTTTGTTATCTGTTATGACTGCCTAGGTTGAAGGATGGCCACCAACATTGATCTGGCACGGTACTCGACGCGAAAAAACTTTTCGGGAAACTGAAGTACGGTTATAAGTTCCCACACAGAATATGTTCTGCACAAAGTTACGAGTTACTTTCTAAAATCGCAGAGCACCTTGACAGTTTCTACTTTATGGACTTATCATATTAATAAAATCAGCCCTTTGCAGTAGCGTACAACCTAAAGCCAATTTCTTTAGGAGGGACAGCGAGTCGCTGTTCTGGATTTCAAGGTTATCCGCATCGCATAGCGATGCCCAAATCTGATACGCTCCGGCGAATAGCCAATCACTTCATGATTCTCGATTCGCCTCCGCTTAATCAGACCATTTTGTACTGCAAAGGGCTGATTTTTGGGAGGACGCTACACATGAAAATAGAAGGAAGCTGTGTGACCTTTGAGCCGTGCGATGCGGCTTTTGTGAAGAAGTTCGGACCGTTAGAAGCAGCAAATATGGTTTTGGATTACCATTCTGTCCACCCCAATATGCCATTTCTTTATGATGCCGAGCAGCTGGCCGGTTTCTTTGACATAAGCTGTGGTGAATTAAACCACATTGTCAATCACATCCAAAAAGAGTATAAAAAAGCATTTCTCCCCAAAAAAGATGGTACTTATCGCAGCCTATACATACCAAGTATCAGACTTCAATTTTGTTTGGGCCCAATCAAGGATAAAATTCTTTCACAGCTCCCTGTTTCAAAATTTGCAACTGCTTATCAAAAAGGAAGCTCTACTCGCAAAAATGCAGAGCCACATATTGGGAAAAAGAACCTTCTAAAACTGGATATTACCGATTTTTTCGGAAGCATCTCTTTTGAGCAAGTCCTCTGCGCAGCTTTCAACACCCGCTATGTATCGAAGCAGGTCGGCTTTCTGCTGACTTCTCTGTGCTGCAAAAATGATGCTCTTCCACAAGGCTCACCAACATCTCCTGCGCTCTCCAATATCGTCATGCGTCGTTTTGATGACCAGATCGGTCGCTGGTGTAACCAACGCCAAATCACCTATACTCGCTATTGCGATGATATGACCTTTTCCTCCGACCGTCCGCTTTACGGAGTCTATCAAAAAGTCAAAAAAATATTGTTTGAGATGGGCTTTGAATTGAATGAAGCGAAAACACATTTCATCAGCAATGCTGACCGGCAGACAGTAACAGGCTTGGTCGTCAATGAAAAGCTCTCTATCCCCAGCAGCTATAAACGAAACCTGCGGCAGGAAATTTACTATACTTTGAAGTTTGGCATAGAGGACAGCATCGTACACGGTAATCGGTTGAATTTTCTCGAAGACGGTCAACCAATTCGCTGCCCTACATATATGACACACCTAATAGGAAGTGTGCAGTATGTCTTGCAAATCGAACCGGAAAATCGTTGGTTTCTAAATGCCAAGCAAAAGCTGCTGGACTATGCTCGTGCATATTTTAGAGCCGAAGGATTAGGGGAAGAATACTATTTGCATCGCAGTCGCTTACGCGAAAAAGATGAATAAATTGCAGGGCAGTGACCTCGGATTTCGGGATCGCATTCAGATTTATAATGCATCATACTCACATTACCAACCGTGTCATGCGGCAGCAGAAATTTCCTCCCGTAAAGCTATAATCATGCTATACTTTTCCGGCAGAGTATGCTATGATTTAGCAGGTGTTCGGCCGGTCACGACCGAAATATCTTTTGAAACGTTGGAAAAGATGCCCTTCCCTTATGATATGGAGGGCTCTGAAAATCTTTCACTAAGGTGACATACCCCTTAGGTTCTGGTGTCCTCGACGTGCAGGTTCAAGTCCTGTTACCCGCACCAGCAAAAAAACGCTGTGGAATCTCTCCACAGCGTTTTTCTTTTGCTTATTTTTACTTGGACAGCTTGCTCTGTGCCTTCTGCTCAAAGCGCTCCTTGGCTACGATAGCGCGCTGATGCGTGCCCTCACCGATCAGGCCTGCCTCATCATATGCGGCAACCTTGAAGGTGAGCATCTTGCCGTTCGGCGCGATCTCGGTCAGCTCGGTCTCGATACGAACCTCCATGCCCTCCGGCGTAGCGGCAACGTGGCTTACGTTTACCAGCGTGCCGACCGTGGTCTTGCCCTCTTCCAGCTCACCGGCTACACTGCCTGCAGCGGTGTTCTCGATGGCTGCGATCATCATCGGAGTGGCAAACACGGATACCAGACCGCTGCCGACATTGCATGCCAGCTGATCCCTGGTTACGGTAAACTTCTTCTCGCCCTTAATACCAACCTGCATTGGAATCTCTCCTTTTTTCTATAGTAAGGTAAATTACTTTCTGCGGATCTCAGTCATGCCGCCCATATACGGCTGCAGCGGCTTCGGGATTGCAACCGAGCCGTCCTCACGCAGGTTGTTCTCGAGGAATGCGATCAGCATACGCGGAGGTGCAACAACGGTGTTGTTCAGCGTGTGTGCGAAGTACAGCTCCTTCGGATTCTCCTTGCTGCGGACACGGATGCCCAGACGGCGAGCCTGTGCGTCGCCAAGGTTGGAGCAGGAGCCTACCTCGAAGTACTTCTTCTGGCGAGGAGACCATGCCTCTACGTCGCAGGACTTAACCTTCAGGTCAGCCAGGTCGCCGGAGCAGCACTCGAGGGTGCGTACCGGAATATCCATCGTGCGGAAGAAGTCAACCGTGTTCTGCCACAGTTTGTCATACCACATCTTGCTTTCTTCCGGCTTGCAGACAACAACCATTTCCTGCTTCTCGAACTGGTGAATACGGTATACGCCGCGCTCCTCGATGCCGTGTGCGCCGACTTCCTTACGGAAGCACGGAGAGTAGCTGGTCAGGGTCTGCGGAAGGGTTTCCTCATCGTTGATGGTGTCGATGAACTTGCCGATCATGGAGTGCTCGGAGGTACCGATCAGGTACAGGTCCTCGCCCTCGATCTTGTACATCATGTTCTCCATTTCCTTAAAGGACATAACGCCCTTAACGACATCACCGTGGATCATGAACGGCGGAATGTAGTAGGTGAAGCCGCGGTCGATCATGAAGTCGCGTGCGTAGGACAGGATGGAGGAATGCAGACGGGCAATATCACCCTTCAGGTAGTAGAAGCCGTTGCCGGAGGTGCGGCGTGCAGCATCGAGGTCGATGCCGTCGAAGGACTCCATAATATCAACGTGATACGGAACCTCGAAATCCGGAACGACCGGATCGCCAAACTTCTCAATCTCAACGTTCTCGGAATCGTCCTTGCCGATCGGAACGGACGGGTCAATGATGTTCGGGATAACCATCATACGGTTCTTGACTTCCTCAGCGAAGGTCTTTTCGTCCTCCTCGAGCTTGGTCATCTCGTCGGCCATAGCCTTTACCTCGGCCTTGATCTTCTCAGCCTCTTCCTTCTGACCCTTGGCCATCAGACCGCCGATTTCCTTGGACTTCTTGTTGCGCTGTGCACGCAGCTCGTCACAGCGGGTCTTGGCTGCACGGTACTTCGCGTCAAACTCGATGACCTCGTCAACCATCGGGATCTTCTCGTCCTGGAACTTCTTCTTGATGTTTTCCTTTACCGCATCCGGATTGGTGCGGACAAATTTGATATCCAGCATTGTGTCTATATCTCCTTTTACATTATATACGTGTTATTCTTCCGTGTCGTTCGGCTCTGCATCCTGCGCTTTCTCAGCCTGCTCCAGTGCAGCTTTGACCGACTGGAACAGTTTGCTGATGTTCTCATCAAAGCCATCCTCGCTGCTGCCCATCAAACGCTCCTCGCTGTATTTCGTCAGCATTTCGTCACAGGTCTTGCGGGCATCTGCGGTCTGCTTTGCCGCCAGGGAAACGCCGATCTGCGCAAGGTACTGATACACCTCACGCTCCTCCATACGCCGCTCGGTCGCGCCGACTACATCGGTTGCCGCCTGCTCGCTGTCCAGCGTCTTGCGGACCTTATCCAGTGCAGTGTTCTGTATGTCATACTGCTTCTGTAAATCTTCCACTTTCTGGGTTGCGCCCTGTGCCACAGTCTGCTGCTGTGTCAGCTGTGAGCTCAGGTTTTCGACCTGCTTGTCCGCACGCGACTGCGCCACATAGCTGATCAGGATCAGCGCAATCGCTACAGAAAACAGTCCGACGATATAAAAGGTCAGCGTGGTACGGCTGAGCTTTTTCTCCGGTTTGTTCTGTTCCGGCTGCTTATTCTGCTCGTCCATTGCTTGCCTCCTTTATACACGCAGGTTTCGGAGTGCTTCACTGAGCCGCTCCAAATCCTCTGCGCCGTAGTATTCCAACGTCAGCTGGCCGCTGTGCTTGCCCTGCTGAATGCTGATCTTTCGTCCGAGGACGCCCTCCAGCTCCTTCTCCAGCTCGGCAATGTAGTCCACGGAAACCTCGGGCGACTGCTCAGGCTTCTCGACCGGCTTTTTGTTCATGCGCTTGGCCAGCGCTTCCGACTGACGGACCGACAGGCCGACCATCTGTCTGGCTGCCTCTACGCGCTTATCCGCTTCGTTTACTGCAAGGACTGCCCGCGCGTGACCGCCGGAGATTTCGCCTTCGCTGACCATCGTCCGCACCTCGGTCGGCAAAGCCAGCAGACGCAGTGCGTTCGCCACCGCCGAACGGGACTTGACCACACGCTTGGCTACCTGCTCCTGCGTCAGTCCGAACTGCTTCATCAGACGCTCATAACCTTCGGCTTCTTCAATCGGGTTCAGGTCCTGCCGCTGCAGATTTTCGATCAGTGCCAGCTCCATGACCTCGTCTTCCTCAGCCTCAAGCACCATCGCAGGAATGTCTTCCAAACCTGCCTGACGTGCTGCACGCCAGCGACGCTCACCTGCAATGATCTGGTAGTAGCCGTCCTTCTCGCCCTTGCGCACCGTGATTGGTGTGATGACGCCGTGCAGGCGAATGCTCTCTGTCAGCTCGTCCAGAGATACCTGATCAAAGGCCTTCCTCGGCTGATCGGGATTCGGCTCGATTTTTGCCAAAGGCAGGTTTTTTGTGCCGTTATCCAGACTTTCTTCCATTAAATCGCTGGTATCACTGCCGAAAAGGTTGGACAAGCCGCCGCCCAGACCCATTTTTGCGCCTGCCATCAGCTTCTCCCCTTTCGGTCATTTTTCTTCAGAATCTCGTCCGCGAGAGCCAGATAAGCCTCTGCGCCGCGGCACATTCTGTCGTATGCCGTTATGGGCTTGCCGTGGCTCGGCGCTTCACTCAAACGCACATTGCGCGGCACAACAGCCGAAAACACCTCGCCCGGGAAGTGCTTTTTCACTTCCTCAACCACCTGAATCGACAGATTGGTGCGTCCGTCAAACATGGTCAGCAGCACGCCTTCCATCACCAGCTTACGGTTGAGCGCCTTCTTTACCATGCGCACGGTCGTCATCAACTGACTCAGACCTTCGAGTGCATAATACTCGCACTGCAGCGGCACCAAGAAGCTGTCGGCTGCACACAGGCAGTTGAGCGTCAGCAGACCGAGTGACGGCGGACAGTCGATAAATACATAGTCGTAATCGTCCTTCACCTGATCGAGTACGTTTTTCAGACGGTACTCGCGGTCGGACATTCCAATCAAATCCAACTCAGCACCCGCCAGATTGACGTTCGCGCCCAGCAGATCAACCCACTTGGTCGATACGATTGCGCTCTTGACATCCGGCTGATCGGCTACAATCAGGTCGTAAATCGAGGTTTCCAGTGAGCGCGGATCCACGCCAAAACCGGAGGTTGCATTGCCCTGCGGATCGAAATCACACAGCAGAACGCGCTTTTCGCGCTCCGACAACGCTGCCGCGAGGTTGATGGCGGTTGTAGTTTTTCCCACGCCGCCCTTTTGATTGGCAAACGCGATAATCTTCCCCATAGTCATTTCCTCTCGTCCATGGTTTTTTCTACGGATTTCATTATATCACATTGCACTTTTAATTGCAAAGCAATCGCAGTATTTTTACAGCTGTTTCACGTGAAACATCAAGTATTTTGCCGTTTTACAGGATACAACTGGTAAATTCATTGACTTTTGTTTCACGTGAAACAAAAGAGAGCCGTTCGGCTCTCTTACCTTATTATATATACACCTTTACACGCTCTCCAATCCGCTCCCGCCCTATCCAGAATTGCCGTGCATCATACACACAGTAAAACCGTTGGTCGGCACTGTTATGCCGACCCTGCGTAGAGTAGCCGACATGTGTAGCAATACGTTATCTGTGAACTGCGAATCGTTTTTAAAAGCCACGCAAGAATAACCCGACTGCCGTTCCCCTTTTCGCAGCGATCGCCGCTCTCCGATTTTCACCGTGCTATCTAAGGGGAAAGGGAAGAAAATCAGAGGGTGATACTCATTTAATCCGCGCACGGCGCGGAAAAAAGGTTTAGTGGCCTACGGGCAAACCTTGGTGTCTACCCTCTTGTGCGCCCGCGCGGCGTCAGCGCAGATTCCGTTTGCTTCTCAAGTAACTATCCCATGTTTCACGTGAAACAAAATCCGCCCTCCTGTGGAACAAAAGTGTTTCACGTGAAACATCAGCTTTTTGCGTGCGGAATATTGATTGTAAGCGTAATTCCATCCTCGTTTTCCTGCCGGTCTACAGTTGCACCGATTCCGGCGTCCACCATTACGCCGACCGCCCGATTGAGCGTATTCAGGAAAAAACGCACATCCTTAATAAGCCGCACAACATTATCCTTATGCGGCGGCTCGGTCAACTCCGGATGCTTTTTCTGCTCCAGCAGGTTCTCGATATACTCCTCCGATCGGCTGACGTTTAATTCGTTCTCGATAATATAGTGCGTTGCGTTCATCCGTTCCTCATCATCACGCAGACGCAGCAGACAGCGCGCGTGCCGCTCTGTAAGGTTCGCACTGCGAATCAATTCCATATTTTGCGGAGAAAGCCGCAGCAGACGCAGCTTATTCGCCACCGCAGACTGTGTTTTCCCTACTTTACGCGCGGCTTCCTCCTGCGTCAGTCCGTACTGATCGATCAGACGCTTAAAGCCATAGGCTTCCTCGAAAAAATCCAGATCACGCCTTTGCAGGTTCTCCACGAGCGCAATCGCCGAGGAATCCTCGTTATCTGCCGCAATCAGCAGACACGGTACGTCGTTGAGCCCCGCAACACGCGCAGCGCGCAGTCTCCTCTCCCCTGCCACCAACTCGTAACCGCCTCCGGGCGCACGCCGTACGGTCAGCGGATTAAGTACGCCGTACTGCCGAATGCTCTCTGCCAGCTGCGCAATTGCCTCCGGATCAAAATATTTTCTCGGCTGATTGGGATTGCGCGCAATCTCACTCACACGAATACGCCGCAGCGTGCGATCCTCTTTGCCGGAAACCAGCGTTAATACAGACATCATGGTTAACCACTCTCCAATTCGTCTTATTCGTTCATTTTATTCGCGCTTATCTCTGCCGCACTACCAGCAGAATGTCGCCCTCGGTAATAGATTACCATATAATTACATATTGACAAGTAAAATCGACCGCGTAATCTGCAAAATTCAACGAAAATATGACAAATTATATCTGATATCTATAATTTTTCCCTATTTTCGGGCAAAAAATACCCTCTGTAATTTTCCGTACAGAGGGGTACTTTCCGTATATTTCTCGCCTGATTTACAGCGGCGAAGTCTGTATTTTCTTGAAGCGGCGCGGATACTTTTCCGGTGTTTCCTGCGTTTTCTGCAGGCGCACGATGGCGCGGGAAACCTCATCGAACGGCACAGTGTAGTGCAGCACTTCAGCGTCCGGCGCACCGAGAATCGTGCGGGCGTTTGCCGCTGCTTCGACTTCCTCTGTGCAGTCCTCGGCCTTCATGGCGAGGAACGCACCGCCGATCTTGACCATCGGCAGCGCAAGTTCACTCAGCACGCGCAGATCGGCTACCGCACGCGACACCGCAAGATCAAACGTGCCGCGGTTGTCCCTGGCGTAATCCTCCGCACGGGCATGCACCGCCGTGACGTTGGTCAGACCCAGATCGGCGATGACTTCATTTAGAAAATCAATGCGCTTGCGCAGTGCGTCGAGCAGCACAAACTCGGTCTGCGGGCATAGAATCGCCAGCGGCATGCCCGGAAAACCGGCTCCCGTTCCCACATCGAGCACGCGTCCATCCTGCGGCATATATGGTGCCAGTGCCGCGCAATCGAGGAAATGCCGGGTCACGATTTCTGTTGGATCGGTAATGGCGGTCAGATTCATAACCTTGTTTTTCTCACGCAGAATCTCGGAATAGCGCAGCAAGTTGTCCGCTGCAGACGGACACTCTGCGATGCCCAGCTCGCGCAGACCGGCGGTCAAAAGCTCGCGTTCGGTCATGCCTTTTCCTCCTTTTTATGGGTCTCGATGTAGATCATCAGTGCCGTGATATCCGCCGGTGAAACGCCCGAAATACGAGCCGCCTGACCGAAATTCAGCGGCTTGACAGCGTTCAGTTTCTGACGTGCTTCCAGTCGCAGCGAGTCCACCTCGTTGTAGTCCAGATCGAGCGGCAGCGGGCGGCTCTGCAGCTTGCGGTACTGCTCCACATCGCGCATCTGGCGCTCGATATAACCCGCGTATTTGACGCGGATTTCCACCTGCTCACGGATAACAGCGGGCAGCTCCGGACGCTCAGGATCGAACATTGCAAGGTCCGCATAGCTGAGTTCCGGGCGGCGCAGCAGGTCGATCAGCTTGCAGCCCGCCTTGAGCGGTGTGGAGTTTTTGCCCGCAAGAAAGCCGTTCAATTTATCGCTCGGCGCAACGCCAACCGAGGCTGTGCGGTCGATCTCTGCCTGCACGGCTTCGTACTTTTTACGCACTTTTTCTCCGCGTTCCGGCGGATTTAAGCCAACTCGAACACCAATCGGCACCAGACGCTCATCTGCGTTATCCTGCCGCAGAAGCAGGCGATACTCCGAGCGTGAGGTCATCATGCGGTAGGGTTCGCTCGTGCCGCGCGTCACCAGATCATCAATCAGCGTACCGATGTAGCCGTCCGCACGGTCGAGTACAAGTGGCTTCTCACCCTTGATTTTGAGCGCAGCATTGATGCCCGCAACCAGTCCCTGCGCAGCCGCCTCCTCATAGCCGGACGAGCCGCAGAACTGGCCTGCGCCGTACAGTCCGGGCACCTTTTTCGTCTCGAGCGTCGGCCGCAGCTCCAGCGGGTCGATGCAGTCATACTCGATGGCGTACGCCGGCCGCATAATCTCCGCGTTCTCCAATCCCTTGACCGAGCGCAGCATCTCCCGCTGCACGTCGAACGGCATGGACGACGAGAAGCCCTGCACATAGACCTCCTCGGTGTCCAACCCCATCGGCTCAAGGAACAGCTGGTGGCGCGGCTTATCCGCAAAGCGCACCACTTTGTCCTCGATAGACGGACAATAGCGCGGTCCCACGCCCTCAATCTGGCCGCCGTACAGTGGCGAACGGCTCAGATTTGCGCGGATGATTTCATGTGTTTTCGCGGTTGTGTAGGTCAGATAACACACCGCGCGGTTGTCCGGCGGGTGGTCGGTCTCAAACGAAAACGGGATGATCTCATCCTCACCGGCCTGCTCTGCCAGATCGGTATAATTAATTGAACGGCGATTGATGCGCGGCGGCGTACCTGTCTTAAACCGCTGCAGCCGCAGTCCCAGACCGCGCAGCGACTCGGTAAGCGGCTTGGCTGCCGCCATGCCGTCCGGACCGGATTCACGGGTGTACTCGCCGATGATCACACGTCCGCCGAGGAATGTGCCGGACGCAATGACAGCCGCCTTGACCGGATGTCGTGCGCCGATGGCGGTAACAACCGCGGAAACGGCACCGTTCTCCACCTCAACGGAAACGATCTCGTCCTGCATGAGAGACAGGTTTTCCTGCCGCTCAAGCGTGTGCTTCATATACTCTCTGTATTTAATGCGGTCGGCCTGTGCACGCAGCGAGTGCACTGCCGGACCCTTGCCGCGGTTGAGCATGCGGTACTGGATGCAGGCCGCGTCAGCCGCACGCGCCATCTCACCGCCGAGCGCATCTATCTCGCGTACAAGGTGTCCCTTGGCTGTGCCGCCGATTGCCGGATTGCATGGCATATTGCCTACGGCGTCCAAATTGATCGAAAAACACGCTGTTTTTGCACCCAAACGTGCTGCAGCCAGTGCCGCCTCAATACCGGCATGACCGGCGCCGATCACCGCTACATCAAAGCTCTCCGCCGGAAAAACCGTCATTGGCGCTCTCTCCCCTTTCAAAAAATTCCTGTGATTTCGGTTGTGTGAAACCTGTGCGTAATTGTTGATAACTCTGTGGATACTGTTGATAACTTGTGAGTTTTTGACCACAATATTATACTAAATGTTTTATTCATAGATTATTATTACATATAGTTGTTAAATATAGGGCAATTTTTTTAGTTATCCACTATATTTCGTATGCCGCCCGCAGAAAGCTGTGCACAAGGCAAATTCCCCGCTTTTTTCCTGCGGACATACAGTATATATCATACACGATTTCAGCATAAAATAAAAGAGGACGTTTGCACAGATTGCAAACGTCCTCTCTGAATTTTAAGTGCAATTTCTCTTAATAACAGCTGCAGCAGCATCACTTACCGACGCAGAAGTCGCTGAAAATGCGGGTAACGACCGCATCGGTCACGGTTTCGCCGGTGATCTCGCCCAGTGCGGTAATCGCGCCCTCGGCATCCATCACGACCGCATCCGGCGTCATACCGGATTGCGCCGCATACAGCGCCGCTTCACAGCGTTCGGCAGCACGCGCCAGCGCCGCCGCCTGTCTTGCGTTGGTGATGAGCGCACCGTCAAACGCGCCGTCTCCCAGACCCACGGTTCGCGGGATAAGATTGAGCAGCTTATCCAGTCCGTCACCGGTTTTCGCAGAAAGCGGCACGATGTGCAGGAAGTGCTTTTTGAGCAGCTTTTCATCCAGCTGCTGCGGCAGATCGACCTTGTTCACAACCGCGATCGCGCGGTGGCCTGCCGAGCGTGCCAGCACGAGCATATCCTCGTCGCTGATGGGCTTGGAGCCGTCGAACACAGCCAGGATGAGCGAGGAAGCCGAAGCCTCCGCCATCGCCCGGTCAATGCCCGCCTGCTCCACCGGATCGTCCGTGTTGCGCAGACCGGCGGTGTCGGTCACGCGAAGCAGAATCTGTCCGACCTTGACATTCTCCTCGATGAGATCGCGGGTCGTGCCCGGAATATCGGTCACGATCGCCCGCTCGCGGCCGAGCAGCGTGTTCAGCAGCGTGGACTTGCCGGCGTTCGGCCTTCCGAGGATAACGCACGGTACGCCTTCTCTAAGAATACGGCCGCGCTCATAGCTTTCTGCCATGCTGTACAGACGGCTTGTTGTGCGGTGCAGCAGCGCCGCCGCGTCCTCGAACAGCACCGGATCAATGTCCTCGTCCGGGAAATCCACGACCGCGTGAAAATGCGCCACCATGCCGAGCAGCTCATCGCGCATCTGCTGCACGGGAGAGCCGACCGCGCCCATGACCTGTGCCGCCGCATTCTGCGCCGCCTCTGCGGTGCGCGCGGTGATCAGATCATGCACGGCTTCAGCCTCAGAAAGGCCCATTTTGCCGTTTAAGAAGGCGCGGCGAGTAAACTCACCTGCCTCTGCCTGCCGCACGCCCTGCGCGAACAGAGCGTCCAGGCCGGCACACAGCACGGCTGTCGAGCCGTGGCACTGCAGCTCCGCCATCGTTTCACCCGTATAGGTGTGCGGTGCGTGCAGCGCGACAGCGTAGCAGCAGTCGATCACATTGCCGGACTTGTCCGTCAGCGTGCCGTAAACCAGCTTCTGCGAGGGTGCTTCCGTAAGCGGCTTGCCGTTCTTCGCCTGAAAAACGGCATTTATCGCTTCGATTGCGCGTTCACCCGACACGCGGATCAAACCGATCGGTCCGCCGGAGGAGGAAATTGCGGCAATCGTATCGTTCATAACGAATACCCCGATTTAACCGCGGTTGCGATAGCTGTTATCCGGCGCAATAACAACGCGGCGACCCGGCTCGGTGCCGGTCGAATAGGTGGTCACACCGTTGAAGTCCTGCAGCGCGGCATGGATGATGCGGCGCTCATACGGGTTCATCGGCTCAAGCGTCATGGAGCGATGCGCCTTAACGACCTTCATCGCCATCTTGCGGGCCAGACGCTCCAGACTTTCCGCGCGCTTCTCGCGGTAGTTTTCGGTATCGACAGACAGACGAACGTGCTCATCCAGCGCGTTATTCAGCACCAGAGAGCCGAGGTACTGGATAGCATCCAGCGTGTCGCCGCGGCGGCCGATGATCGGGCCCATATCCGGACCGGAAATCTCCAGACGGAGCTGGTCGCACTCTACCTGAGGCAGGGTCTTAACCTGACCCTCAACGCCCATCTTTGCCAGCAGACCGGTTACAAAATCGGTAGCCAGCTTTTCCGCCTGCTGCATGCCTGCTTCGGAAACCGGGATCAGCTCACGCTCCTTGGGAACGGACGGCGTGATCGGACGGTCCTCACGCGGGCGGCGCGGACGGCGGTCACGGCCATTGCGGTCGCCGCGGTCACGGCGCGGACGGTCGCTGCGCTCACGGCGCGGCGGACGCTCAAACTCCAGCTTTTCCGGTACAAAGTCTGCCGGAGCAGCCTTTACCAGACGCGGCGTGTTATCATCCGTGGTGATGGACAGCTTCTGCGGCTTCTCTGCGGGTTTCTCCTGCTTCGGAGCCGGCTTTTCTGCCTTGACAACAGGCTTCTCCTGCTGCTTGGGTTCGGTCTTGGACGCGGGCTTGCGCTCCTCCTTCTTAACCTCCGGCTTTGCCGCCGGAATGTCCGGTGCTTCGTAGGTTACGCGCACGCGTGCCGGCGTTGCGCCGATACCCAGAAAGCCCTTTTTACCGATCTCGAGTACCTCTACCGATACGTCGTCACGCTCCAGACCGAGCTGCTTGAGAGCATTCTCGACTGCTGCGTCACGGTTTTCACCGGTAGCCTCAAAAAACTTCTGCATGATTTACTTGTCCCCCTTTTTGTTCTTTGCGTTCTGGGACTGCTGCTTCTGTGCAGCCTTGTGTGCTTCACGCTTGGCCTGCTTCTCTGCCTCGATGCGGGCAGCCTCAGCAGCCTGCTTGGCCTCCTGCTTGCCGCGGAGCATCTTGGTAAGGATGATCTCCTGTACGCAGGTGAATACGTTGTTGAAGATCCAGTAGATGCCGATCGCACCCGGAAGGATGAACGCGAAGTACAGCGACATCAGCGGCATCATAAAGTTGAGCATCTTCATCTGACCTGCTGCCGCAGAGTTCTGCGTGCCCTGCATCTTCTGCATGATGTAGGAGGACAGGAATGCGGTCAGACCGGACAGGATCGGGATGATCCAGATAATGCTCGGATGAGAGATGGACGGCGTATCAGCCAGATTCAGACCGAAGAAGTGAAAATCCAGCGGGAAAATGGTCTCGCCGCTCTGCAGGCAGTTGGTAACAGCATCCGAGAAATGGCCGCTTCCGTCCACGAAAGCGTTCAGCTTCTCGGCGATCAGGATCTGAACGGTGTAGTTTGCGCCCGCAAGCTGATCCAGACCGATCATCTGCGCCAATGCGATAACTGTCTCGCGGCTCAGGCCGACGATGTACTGCAGCGGCTGCTGAACCGCGTAGTACAGGCCCATCATGATCGGCAGCGGGATAAGGTTGGGCAGACAGCCGCTCATCGGGCTGACGCCGTGCTTCTCATACAGCTTCTGCATCTCTTCGTTCAGCTTGACACGGTTGTTCGCGTACTTCTTCTGCAGCTGCTGGAGCTCGGCGTTCATCGCGCTCATGGCGAGCATACTCTTCTTGCTCTTGATGGTCAGCGGGATGCAGACCAGCTTTACCAGCAGCGCGAACAGGATAACGGCAAGACCGTAGTTCTGTACAATGCTGTACAGCCACTGCAGGAGCAGGCCGAACGGTCGAACGATCAAAATACCGAACAGCTTCGGATCTTTGATCAGGTTAGAAAGTTGATCCAGGGTCATAAAAACCTCCATGTTAAATTGTAAAATGACACAGTGAAAAGGATTTTGCAAAGCAAAATCCTCACTTTACCGCCGTAAGGCAGTATAAAACATGATCCCGTTCCTATTATGGAACCGGATCATAGGGTCCTCTCTTAGAGAAAGGATTGCAGCGGCAGATGCGCTTAAACGCCAGCCAGCCGCCCTTGATCGCGCCGTATTTCTCGATGGCCTCGATCGCGTACTGCGAGCAGGTCGGGATATACCGGCAGCAGGGCGGTTTGTTTGGAGAAATATACCGGCGATAAAACCGGATCATCGCCAGCAGCAGCCGCTTCATGTCCGAGCTGCCGCAACCTTGTTGTCCTTCAAGGCACGCAGCAGCGATTTTTCGATTTCCTGATAGCTTGCGCCTACGGCCCGTACCCGTGCGACCAGCACAAGGTCGATGCCGTCGGCAAATTTGTCCTCGTTAAGACGGTACGCCTCACGGAACAAACGCTTGATGCGGTTTCTTTTCACCGCACACGCCAGCTTGGCGCTGACAGTGAGCCCCAGCCGGTTGTAGCCGAGCTTGTTCCTGCGGCAGTAGATCACAACGTGTTTTCCTGCCGTGGACACGCCACGATGATACAATCGGCGGAATTCATGGTTTTCCTTTAAGGATACTGTTTTTTTCATCTTCTGATGCTCCCGTTTTTTCCTGATGCCCTCGAAAAAAACGTATTTTTTCTTTGCATCTGATGGTTTGCAAAGCTCATTTTACTGTTTCGTTCGTTTCGGTCAGTAAAATCCGAACCTGAATACCGTATTTTCGCTGCATGGACTGCACCCTAAATAGGATGACACCGCTTCAGACAGTGATTGCTTGAGTGGTGTTGCCCGTAAACGAAAAAACGAGCCGCACGAATGCGGCTCGTTACGAACTCTTTTGCGCCGCTGGCGCGAATTTTCGGGAAGTCTGAATACTCCCTTTACAGGCTGTCATTAAGCAGACAGCTTAGCGCGACCCTTAGCGCGACGGCGTGCAAGTACCTTGCGGCCGTTGGACGTGGACATACGCTTACGGAAGCCGTGCTCCTTGGAGCGCTGACGCTTCTTCGGCTGGAACGTTCTCTTCATAACTTTGTGCACCTCCCTGTTCTAAAATTTACAGATGGGCACCGGCATAGGTCCGGCGCAAGACGCGGGCATATGCCGCTGCCTGTCTGCATAATAGGATACGATATTTATTATCCTATATAGGTTCGATTTTGTCAAGCATTTTTCCGACCCTCGGAACGAATTTCAGCAGTTTGCACAGGTTGTCAACATATTGTGGATAAGTAGAAACGTATGCTCCACGGCTTGCGGAATCACGGTTTTCGGCAATCTGTGGATTTTCGGATTTTCGCGGAAAATCCGTCTATTTTCGATGAATTTTTGCATAAATTCCGCAGTTTTCATAAAAAACGCCGTGCATTTTTCCCAATCGGCTTTAATTCTCGATTTTTTTGACGTAAAAAACGCCGATTTTTTTAAATTCCGCGAAGTAAATAAACTAGTTCGGCTGTTCAAAATCATGCTGCCACGCGACACGCCGCCGAACAGTTATCCACATCGACGCATTGAACTTGTGGATAAAATATGCTATTATAAAATAGAATCATTATCGACAGGAGGCGCCCTATGGCAAACAATATATTGGAGATGGCGCTCGAGCAGCTGGACTTCCCTCCTTCCACCATTTCCGCTTGGTTTGACGACGTAACGGTCGTTTCCTTTGGGGATAATCGGCTGGTGCTGCACTCTCCGGTGCCCTTTAAGAAAGAATTTATCGAGTCCAAATTTATCGCTCCTCTGCAGGATGTGCTGCACAACCTGACCGGCGACCCGATCACGGTCGTTGTGGTGACCGGCGAATACACCGCGCCGAGCACGAGCACTTCCCCGTATGACGACTACACATTTGAGCGTTTTATCGTTGGTTCGAGCAACAAATTCGCGCATGCGGCTGCACTTGCGGTTTCGCAGCGCCCGGCGGCAGAGAACAACCCGCTTTTCATCTACGGCAACTCGGGTCTGGGCAAAACGCATCTGATGTATGCGATCGCAAACGTGCTGCGCCGCACCCATCCGGAATACCGCATTATATATGTAAAGGGTGAGGATTTCACCAACGAGCTGATCACCGCCATCCAGGAGGGCAACGTACAGGCGTTCCGCAACAAGTACCGCATGGTTGACCTGCTGCTGCTGGACGACGTGCAGTTCATCGCCGGCAAGGAGCGCACGCAGGAAGAATTTTTCCATACCTTTAACGCTCTTTATGAGGCAAAAAAGCAGATCGTGCTCACTTCTGACCGTCCGCCGAAGGAAATCAACACGCTCGAGGACCGCATGAAGACCCGTTTTGAATGGGGTCTGCTGGCTGATATTCAGCCGCCTGATTTTGAGACCAGAATCGCTATTATCCGTGATAAAGCGGTCAAAATGGGCGTTGAACTGCCCGATGACGTATCCAACTACATTGCAGAGAATATTCAGGCAAATATCCGCCAGCTCGAAGGCGCAGTCAAAAAGATCAAGGCCATGCACGAGCTGATGGGCGAACGCATCACGGTTTCGCTCGCGGAAAACGCGATCGACGCACTGCGCACCGAGAATCCGGGTCTCAATCCGACACCGGAGCGCATTATGGAAGCGGTAGCGAACTACTTCTATATCCCGGTCGAGCAGATGATCTCGCAGAACCGCTCCAAGGATGTGGCCTACCCGCGGCAGATGGCAATGTACATGATCCGGCAGGAGCTTGAATACTCCTTCCCCGATATTGCAAAGATATTCAAGCGCGACCATACCACCGTCATGCACGCCTGCAACAAGATCGAAGAGGAGCGCAAGAATTCCCGCGAGACTGAGGACGTCATCAAAAAGCTGCATAATAATATCCGCGGCGACGGCTGATCTTTGCCGTGCATTCGTGCAAAACAGCTTTTCCACAGCCTAAAAATGCACAGTTCGGTTATCCCCAACCATCCTGTGGATTCCACATGGATAACTCTGTGGATAAACAACAGGGTTATTTTCGCTGTGTATCGTTTATTTTTCATCCACAACCTCCTGTGTACGACATTTCCCGCGCCATACCTGAGGATTTTCGGGTTTTCCCCAATTTCCCCAGGTACTACTACGAATACTATATCCTATCCTTCTGTTATGTGTGATCTTTCGAGTCTCTGGCGACGCAGGCCAGAAGCTGTTCGCCCACTGCGGACATGGTCATTAGATGGTGTGTGTAATCGCACAGTATTCGCCGGTGTGTATTTATAAATATGCAGACATTACATAAATCGACTCTTTGTTTTATTTCCATTTTTGAGAGGAGCAACTATGAAGTTTTCCTGTGAAAAAGAAACCCTGCTGAATCTGCTCAACATCGCCTCCCGCGCAGTAACCGGCAAAAGCTCGATGCCGCTGCTCGAAGGTCTGCTGCTGGCAGCCGATGCAGACACCCTAACCATCACCGGCTACGATCTGTCTATGGGCATCCGCACGACCGCGCAAGTCGATGTGGTAGAGCCCGGCAGAATCGTACTGAATTCCCGCCTGTTCTGTGACATCGTTCGCAAGCTGCCGCAGGACGTGGTCTACCTTGAGACCGACGACAAACTGATGACCACCATCAAGTGCGGCCGGTCAGTGTTCAACCTGATGGCCAGCGAGGCTGACGAATATCCGGCTCTGGCTGATGTGGCCAGCGACAAGGGGCTCTCTCTGCCGCAGCCTATCCTCAAGAGCATGATCGCGCAGACCATTTTCTCGGTTTCGGATAACGAATCCAAGCCCATCCACACCGGCTGCTTGTTTGAAATCGAAGGCAGCCGCCTAAACGTCGTGGCCGTTGACGGCTACCGCCTGTCTGTACGCCGCGAGACCGTCGAGGGCGTTCCGGGTGATATGAAGTTTGTTGTGCCGGGCGCGTCCCTGCGCGAGATCGAACGAATTCTGGGAGATGATGACGATATTGTCGAGATTTTTCCGGATTCCAAGAACATTTTGTTCCGCATCGGCGGCACGACCCTCATCACCCGTCTGATCGACGGCGAGTTTCTCAACTACCGTGCGGCCATTCCGAAGGAGTTCGAGCACGAGGTTTCGGCGGATCGCCAGGAGCTGATCCAGTGCATCGAGCGTGTCTCCCTGATCGTGTCGGAGAAGCTGAAAAACCCGATCCGCTTCCACTTTGACGGCTCGTATGTGCAGATGTCGTGCGTGACCGCGATCGGCAAGAGTTATGATGAATGCCCGTTTGACGGCTCGATCGAGAACCTTGAGATCGGCTTCAACAACCGTTACATTCTGGAGGCGCTGCGCGCGGCCGGCGATGAGCAGGTGAAGCTGCAGCTCAAGGGAGCGCTCAACCCGATGATCATTTCGCCGATGGAAGGCGATAAATACACCTATCTTGTACTGCCTGTGAGACTGAAAGCCAATGACTGAAATTAAAATTGAAACCGAATTCATCAAACTTGATGCACTGCTCAAATTTGCAAACCTGGTAAGCTCCGGAGGCGAAGCGAAGATCCGCATTGCCGAGGGCGAAGTGCTGGTAAACGGCGAAATCTGCACCATGCGCGGCAAAAAGCTGCGTTCCGGTGACACGGTGGAGCTGGACGGTGAGCAGGTCTGCATCAAATAAAATAAACACTGTGTACGATAATAAACGCGATTTTGCGCGTTCGTTATCGTACAAAATGTTCAATACGGAGAAGTCCATGTACATCAAGTCGTTAAAACTGCAGAATTTCCGCAACTACGCGGAGGAATCGTTTGCGTTCGATCCGGCGGTCAACCTGATCTGCGGCGAAAACGGACAGGGCAAAACCAACTTGCTCGAAGCGGCAGCGGCCTGCTCGACCATGCGGCTGTTTCGCACGGCCCAGAAAAAAGAGGGGCTGCGGTTCGGAGAGAATCATGCCTTTATCTTTGCTGATTTTGTCGCGCAGGAGCGCGATATCTCGCTTGAACTGCGGTTTTCCCGCGCAAAAGCGATGGAAATCTATAAAAACGGTGTGCGGCAGAAACGCCAGTCAGACACACAGGGACTGCTCAAAACCGTACTGTTCTGTCCGGAGGACCTGATGCTTGTCCGCGCCGGAGCGGCGGCTCGGCGTCGGTTTCTCGATACTGCGCTGTGCCAGATGCGGCCAAACTATGCACGCTATCTCGAGGAGTACAACCGTCTGCACGAGCATAAAACGCGCATTCTGCGCGACAGCGAAGAAAAGCCTTCCCTGCTCTCCATGTGGGAGGATTTCTCGCTTCGCATGGCGCATATCGGCGCGCAGATTATCCGCTACCGCGCGTACTACTGCCGTAAGCTGCTCAAGGCTGCGGCCGCCGTCTATGCGGATATTGCGCCGCACGAGGTGCTCTCCGGTGTGTATAAGACCGTGTCGAGTGTCAGCGACCCGTTTGCAGACGCACGGACGATCGAAAAGCAACTCATCGACCATGTATTCAGCCATAAGACCGCTGAGATTGCAGCAAAAAGCTGTCTCTCCGGTCCGCATAAGGACGATTTGGAACTGTTGCTGGATGGCCGCAGTGTCGCTTCCTTCGGCTCTCAGGGACAGGTGCGGACCTGCACATTATCGCTTAAACTCGCCGAGCGTGAGCTGTTCTTCGACGAGGACGGCGAGTATCCGGTGCTGCTGCTCGACGATGTGCTCAGCGAGCTTGATCGCCGCCGTCAGGACTTTGTGCTCAACCGCATATCGGCGGGTCAGGTCATGATCACCTGCTGCGAGGATGGTATCTCGGAAAAGCTGCGTGCAGGCGCGGTTTTCCATATTCAAAACGGCGAAAAATCCGCAGAAACATATTAGAATCACATAATTTTACAAACTATTGCACGGCGGGAACAGATACCACCTCGAAATTTCCTGCCGTGCCCTTGTTTTCTTTCAAAAAAACAGAGAAATATTTGTTTTTCCTTAGGTTTAGGGTACACAATTAGTGAAAAAAGTGGTATAATTAAATCCAGTTAGTAATTAGAAATTGGGGTGTCGCGCACGGCGCGATTGTTGAAACGGATAGAAAATCCGCAGGACTTTAATTACGCATTACTAATTTCTAATTATTCCGGAGGAATAGAATGTATTTACATTTAGGTCAGGACTACATTGTGCCCTTGCAGAGCGTAGTTGCGGTGTTTGATATGGACACGGCGACCGCATCCAAGCGCACGCGCCTGCTGCTCGAACGCCTGCAGGACGAGGGACGGATCATCGAGCTGTACGACGATCTGCCGCGCGCGGCTGTGCTGTGCGAAAACGCCCTCGGTGAGACCCTGTACCTGACGCAGCTTTCTCCGCAGGCGATTCAAAGACGTGCGGAAAAGGGCTACGCCGTTTGATAATTGAAAATTGAGAATGGGTAATGGAGAATGAAGGTTCGGCGCGGTGCGCTGTGATTTAATAAAAGCATAACCGCGCAAGGATAGCGGCATTTTCCATTTTCAATTCTCGATTATTTTGTTCCCGCAATTTCTGGAAAGGAAATTTAACGATATGAGTGAAGAAATCGAAATCAAGGACGAAGTGCTCGACCTGAAGGTTACCGAGACCTATGATGAAAATCAGATTCAGGTACTCGAAGGCTTAGAGGCTGTCCGCAAACGCCCGGGTATGTACATCGGCTCTACCTCGGCACGCGGTCTGCACCATCTGGTGTACGAAATCGTCGATAACTCGATCGACGAGGCGCTGGCAGGCTACTGCACGCACATCGAAGTTACGATTGAAAAGGGCGATATCATCCGCGTTGCCGATAACGGCCGTGGTATTCCCTGCGGTATTCACCCGCAGATGGGCATCCCAACGCTCGAGGTTGTACTCACCGTCCTGCACGCAGGCGGCAAGTTCGACGGCTCCGGCTACAAGGTATCCGGCGGCCTGCACGGCGTTGGTTCGTCGGTCGTAAACGCGCTGTCCGACTGGCTGGAGGCCGAGGTCCGCGACGGTCATACCAAGCACTACATGCGCTTTGAGCGCGGTGTAACGACCGTCAAGATGCGCGATACGCCGTGTGAGAGCGAAACCGGCACGACCATCCGCTTCCACGCGGACCCGGAGATCTTCGAGACTACGGTCTATGAATACGATGTACTCGAAAAGCGTCTGCGCGAGCAGGCGTTCCTGAACGCCGGACTCAAGATCACGCTGCGCGACGAGCGCGACGATGAGCCGGTCGAGGAGGTCATGCACTACGAGGGCGGTATCCGTCAGTTCGTGGAGCACCTCAACCGCACGAAGACGCCGCTGCACGATCAGGTGATCTACATGGAGGGCAGCCGCGATACCTCGATGGCCGAGGTTGCTATGCAGTATACCGACAGCTACAGCGAGCTGATGCTGTCCTTTGCCAACAACATCAACACCACCGAGGGCGGTACGCACGAGACCGGCTTTAAGGCCGCTCTTACCCGTGTACTCAACGATTACGGCAAGAAATACAAGCTGCTCAAGGACGATGAGTCCTTCAAGGGCGAGGACGCGCGTGAGGGTCTGACCGCGATTATCTCGGTCAAGCTGCAGGAAGCACAGTTCGAGGGCCAGACCAAGACCAAGCTGGGCAACAGCGAAATGCGTGCGCTGGTGGACGCGATGGTTTCCGAGAAGCTGATGACCTTCTTTGAAGAGAACCCGCAGGTGGCCCGCACCATTATCGAAAAGGCACAGACCGCCGCGCGTGCCCGTGAGGCTGCAAAAAAGGCGCGCGAGATGACCCGCCGCAAGTCCGCACTGGATTCGGCTTCCCTGCCGGGCAAGCTGGCAGACTGCATTGAAAAGGACCCGACCTACACCGAAATCTACATCGTCGAGGGTGATTCCGCAGGCGGCTCCGCCAAGGAAGGCCGCGACCGCCGTCATCAGGCGATCCTGCCGCTGTGGGGCAAGATGCTGAACGTCGAAAAAGCGCGTCTCGACCGTGTTTACGGCAACGACAAGCTCACCCCGATGATCACCGCATTCGGCGCGGGCTTCGGTGATGATTTTGACCTCGCAAAGCTGCGTTACGGTAAGATCATCCTGATGGCCGATGCCGATGTTGACGGCTCGCATATCCGCACCCTGCTTTTGACGTTCTTCTTCCGCTTCATGCGCCCGCTGATCGAGCACGGCCATGTGTTCATCGCACAGCCGCCGCTGTTTAAGAACGAAAAGGGCAAGGATGTCCGCTACACCTATACCGAGGAGCAGCAGCGCGACTGCATCGCTGAAATGGGCGACAACGTGCGCGTACAGCGCTATAAGGGCCTAGGCGAGATGGATCCGCAGCAGCTGTGGGAGACCACCATGGACCCGGAGCACCGCACGCTGCTTCAGGTGACGATGGAGGACGCGGCAGCCGCCGATGAAACCTTTGCGCTCCTGATGGGCGAAAAGGTAGAACCCAGACGCGAATTTATCGAGCGAAATGCAAAATATGTAATGAATCTGGACGTATAAGGGAGAAAACTATGCTGTTTTTTGAAAATGATTACGGTTATGGCGCACACCCCAAGGTTTTAGAACATCTGGCACAGACGAATATGGAGCCGGTTTCCGGCTACGGCAACGATAAATTTACCGCTTCGGCGGCAGAAAAGATTAAAGCAGCGGCGGACTGCCCGGACGCTCAGGTGTATTTTCTGACCGGCGGCACACAGACCAACATGGTCGTCATTGATACGCTGCTCCGTCCGTATGAGGGCGTTGTGGCGTCCTCCTGCGGGCATGTGAATACGCATGAAGCCGGCGCCATCGAGTCCACCGGACACAAGGTGCTGACCGTTCCGCATAAGAACGGCAAGCTGGATGCGGACAATCTCCGCGAATATGTTCAGACCTTTTACGCGGACGCAAGCCATGACCATATGGTATTTCCCGGCATGGTGTACATCTCCCATCCGTCTGAATACGGCACGCTTTACACGAGAAACGAGCTGGAGCGCATTTCTGCCGTTTGCAAGGAGTTTGCCATGCCGCTGTTTCTGGATGGCGCACGCCTCGGCTACGGCCTCACGGCGGATACCGATGTGACACTGGCAGACATCGCAAAGCTCACTGATGTGTTCTACATCGGCGGCACCAAATGCGGCGCGCTCTGCGGCGAAGCCGTTGTATTCACGCACGGAAATATGCCGCGCCAGTTTGTCACGATGGTCAAGCGCCGCGGCGCAATGATCGCAAAGGGCCGTCTGAACGCGCTGCAGTTCGATGCTTTGTTCACCGATGGGCTGTACGAGAAAATCTGCGCACCGGCGGTCAAACTCGCCATCAAGCTGCGGGATGGGCTCAAGGCCAAGGGCTATCGCTTCGCGATCGAGTCCCCCACCAACCAGCAGTTCATCATTGTAGAAAACAGCAGACTGCCTGAACTGAAAACCAAGGTAGTTTACAGCTTTATAGAGAAATATGACGCGGAGCATACGGTCATCCGTCTGGCGACCAGCTGGGCGACGACCGAGGAGCAGGTGGACGAGCTTCTCAGTATCCTCTAAGCGATAAAAACAGTCGTTTTCGGCTGAAAGCCAACACTTTTGGAGGCAAAATTAAAATATGAGTCAAGAATACGAACAGCAGAAAATCATGCAGGTCGATCTCGAACGCGAGATGAAGAAAAGCTACATCGACTATGCAATGAGTGTTATTGTCGGCCGTGCGCTGCCTGATGTGCGTGACGGCTTAAAGCCGGTACACCGCCGCATCCTGTACGCGATGTACGAGGACGGCCTGACCTCGGACAAGCCCTACCGCAAGTCGGCAACGACCGTCGGTAATGTGCTCGGCCGGTATCATCCGCACGGCGACGCATCGGTTTACGACGCGATGGTGCGTATGGCGCAGCCGTTCTCGCTGCACTATCCGCTGATCGACGGTCACGGCAACTTCGGTTCCGTGGACGGCGACCCCCCGGCAGCTTACCGTTACACCGAGGCCCGCATGGCCAAGCTGGCGAACTACATGTTGGCGGATATCAAGAAAAACACGGTCGATTTCCAGCCGAACTTCGATGAGGAGCGCCAGGAGCCGGTCGTACTGCCTTCCCGCTTCCCCAACCTGCTGGTAAACGGCTCGTCCGGCATCGCGGTCGGCATGGCGACCAACATCCCGCCGCACAACCTCGCGGAGGTTATCGACGGTACCTGCTATGTCATCGACCACCCGGAAGCCGAGATGGACGAGATCTGCCAGTTCATCAAGGGACCGGACTTCCCGACCGGCGGCGTTATCATGGGTCGCAGCGGCATCCGTGCTGCCTACGCGACCGGCCGCGGCAAGATCAAGGTTCGCGCAAAGACCGAGATTGTAGATCTGCCGAACGGCAAGAGCCAGATCGTTATTACGGAAATCCCGTACATGGTAAACAAGGCGCGTCTGGTCGAGTCCATGGCAAATCTGGTCAAAGACAAGCGCATCGACGGCATCACGAATATCCAGGACCATTCCTCTCGCGAGGGTATGCAGATTGTCGTGGATGTTCGCCGCGATGCCAACGCGCAGGTCATCCTCAACCAGCTGTTCACCTATTCGCAGCTCGAGGATACCATTTCGATGATCCACATCGCGCTCGTACCGGGTGCGGGCGGAAAACTCCAGCCGCGCGTGCTGACCCTGCGCCAGATCCTCGACCAGTATATCGGCTTCCAGAAGGACGTTGTCGAGCGCCGCACGCGCTTTGATCTCAAGAAGGCGCGCGACCGTGCGCACATTCTGGAGGGTCTCAAGGTCGCAACTGACAATATCGACCGCATTATCGCAATCATCCGCGCCTCCAAGAACGAGGCCGAAGCCAAGGAAAACCTGATGGCAGAGCCGTTCTGGATCGACCAGATTGCGCTGCTCGGCATCGTGGACGGCTCGGAGCACTTCGAGTTCCACCTCGACGAGCCGCAGGCGCAGGCCATCGTAGATATGCGTCTGGGCCGCCTGTCCGGTCTGGAGCAGGAGAAGATCAACGACGAGTACAAGGACCTCGAGAGCCGCATTGCAGGCTTTGAGGAAATTCTGTCGTGCGATGCGAATATTCTTGCTGTTGTCAAGCAGGAGCTGCAGGAGATCAAGCAGAAATACGGCGACGAGCGCCATACGCGCATCGAAAATGTGGCCGACGAGATCGACATTGAGGATCTTATCGAGCAGCAGGACTGCGCCTATACCCTCACCCACTTCGGCTATATCAAGCGCCAGCCGACCTCGGTCTACCGCGCACAGCGCCGCGGCGGCCGCGGTGTTTCCGCGATGAGCACCCGCGAGGAGGACTTCGCGAAGGACATCTTTACGGCCTCCACGCATGATACCATCCTGTTCTTCTCGGACAGAGGCAAGGTATACAAGCTCAAGGGCTATCAGATCCCGGAAACCGGCCGCTCGGCAAAGGGCATGAACATTGTCAACCTGCTGGAGCTTGAAAACGGCGAAAAGATCACCGCCATGTTCCCGATTCAGGAGTTTGCGGACGATAAGTTCCTGTTCTTCGTCACCCGTCAGGGTATTGCAAAGCGTATCGTGCTGAGCGACCTGCAGAACATCCGCCGCGCAGGTCTGCGTGCGCTCAACCTCAACGAGGACGACGCACTGGTTGACGTTCGCCTGACCGACGGCGAGCAGAACATCCTAATCGCCACCCACGAGGGCAAGGCCATCTGCTTTGACGAGAATGAGGTTCGTGCAATGGGCCGTGTGGCTACCGGCGTGCGCGGCATCAAGCTGGCCGAGGGCGATTACGTTATCGGTGCGGCGCGTGCCCGCAAGGACGCATATGTGCTCTCCATCACCGAGAACGGCTACGGCAAGCGTACCCCGGTCGAGGAGTTCACCGTGCATCATCGCGGCGGCGGCGGCATGATGCTGCATAACCTGACCGAAAAGACCGGTCTGGTGGCAGGCATCGCGGTTGTAGACAGCGAAAACGATGTGATGATCATCACCGACGACGGCGTTATCATCCGCACCGGCGTTGAGGAGATCCGCGAATGCGGCCGCGGCTCGCAGGGCGTTATCGTCATGCGTACCGGCGAGGACGTAAAGGTTATCTCGATTGCCCGCACGGACAAGGAGGAGGAAGACCCGGCAGAAGCCGAGGAAGAAACCTCTGAATCCGCTGAAAGCGCAGAGAGTACCGAAGAATAAACAGCAAAAGACGAGTCCGTTTGGACTCGTCTTTTTGTGCCTGAAAAACAGAAAAACCGCCTGTAAAGGCGGTTTTTTGACTTATACAGTTTTACGCGGTAGCGACTGCAGTATCCTCGACCTGCTCGTAAACGATGCTGATGATAGACAGCACCACGGTAGCGGTAGCGATGCAGATATGCTGCAAATCGTCGTTGATGCCATGCGGCTTAGTAGAAGTGCGGTAAGCCTCGTGCATCGTGGAAATGCGGTTCACGAGTGTGTCCACGGTCGTGGGCGGAATGATGGGACTTGCCCATTTCTCAAACTTATCTTCGGTCATACGGCGACGAATTACCAGTGCAACGCGCTTTTCATAAACATAATGCGCGAGCAGATTGTGCTCGTAGATATCGTCGTTGTGCGGGTAGGTGAAAAAGTCGGTCATGTAGTGGCAGATCTCGCCGAGATCAACCGACAGCTCGCGCCCGTTGGTACGCCCGATGGTATACTTGCGCGTAAAAGTGCGGATTTTTTCCATCACTTCATCCATCATAATGGACGGGTTATGGCGTTTGGTGAGGTAAGTACCGGTCAGATCCGGTTTCAGATTGCCGTAAATAAAACCGCTCTGATCAAAGGTCACGCCGCAGGTCTGCTCAACGTAATCCATCAGCAGATTTGCAACGCGAATGTGGGATACGGAATCCATTTATCAGTCCTCCAAGACGGAACATATGTTAATGCTAACAGTAAATATTAAATTAACAACTTCTTAACACCCGAAAAGCATCCTCTCCGCTTTTCACGATTAAAGCTAGTATAGCACACTTTTTGCACATTGTCTTGCTTTTTTGAAAATTGTAACGCAAACAACACAGAATGTTAACAATTTTGCGGATTATCACAATTTAAGTTGCATTAAATTGGTTATCTTGCCCGGTATTGCTCGCTCTTGAATTTGATTTTGCCCTCAAGTGCCTTGCGCAGACGTGCACACATGGCTTCCCTGTCCTGATTGAGCGTGCCCGCCAGATTAACGTAGTTAGACGCGTGATTTGCACGGAAAACACTGCCCTCGGAGTCGATATGCTCGAGCAGGATGAGGGTTTCGTGCGCGATTTCAATCGGGTTCATCAGGTAGAAACGGCCCTCCTGCCAGTCGCGCATGAGCGGTGTCGGCAGCTCAAACAGCAGGGTCAGCAGGCCAATGTACTCCGGCTTCATGCGGGAGAGTGCTTCTGCGGTCTTGATGGCGTGCTCCTCGCTCAGCTCCAGCGAGCCGAGACCCGCAATGCAGGTAACGGACAGCTTCATGCCGGCTTCCTTGACCATCAAACCCGCATGAACGATCTCATCGGCGGTTTCGCCCTTGTTGATGCGGCGCAGTACCTCATCCGAGCCGGATTCCAGACCCAGATAGATCATATCCAGACCCAGATCGTGCAGCATGTTCAAATCTTCCTGCTTTTTGCACAGAATGGACGCCGGAGAGCCATAGCTGGTAACGCGCTCGCACTCCGGAAATACCTTCTTGATGTAGCGCAGGATTTCTGCCATGTGCTCGGGACGGCACATCAGCGCATCGCCGTCTGCCAGAAAAATACGGCCGACACGGCGGTACATGCGGCGTGCTTCATCAAAATCAGCCTTGACCTCCTCCAGCTTGCGCACGCGGAAACGCTTTTCCTTGTACATATCACAGAAGGTGCATTTGTTGTGGCTGCAGCCAATGGTGACCTGCACAATCAGGCTGTATGCCTCAGAGGGCGGACGAAAAACTCTGCCTTCGTATTCGATCATGGGTAAAAACTCCTTATATTAGCTATTTAGATAAACAAAACGGACGGAGTATTCCGTCCGTTTGCTGGTAACATTGGGTTAGTCCTCTTCGGCTTCCGGCTCTTCCTCGGCCTCAGTCTGAGGCTCCTCAGCCGCCGGTTCAGCAGCCTTGGGGGCATCGTCAAATGCATCCTGATATACCGAAGTGTCCGCGCACTCCTCTGCGCATGCGCAGGAGGCACAGTCGGACTCGGCACGCATCATTTCCTCCAGCTCATCCATGGCCTTCAGTTCAGCCTCGTGGTAAACTTCCTCTTCACGCTTTTTCTGAAGCATAACAAGCGCTGCGGTCGCACCGGCTGCACAGGCAAGGCTGGTCAGCAGCAGACCTGCTTTCACCTTGGTAGAATTTTTCACGGTATCCACTCCCTCTTAAATGATGCGGAACTATTGTCATAATAAAAATCAATCAAACAAAATACGGCGTAAATGCCGATTAAGTGCTTTGCCTATACTTTACCATACGGACGGGGCAAAGTCAATGCTAACGGCACATTTAGCCAAGCTCGTAGGCACGCTTAATGCACTTATCGCAGGCTTCCGACACGATTCCGTACAGATCGCGGTCCTCGAGCACCTTCATGCCCTCGATGGTGGTGCCGCCGGGAGAGCACACCGCGCGGATCAGCTCTGCCGGTGTCTTATCGCGGCGCAGCAGCATTTTTGCCGAGCCGATCATGGTCTGACAGATGAGTGTCAGCGCGTCGTCCTCGTTGATGCCGTGCTGCTTTGCGCTCTGCACGAACGCGTCCGCGTAGGCATACAGGTACGCCGGAGCCGAACCGGCATACGGAATGACCTCGTTGAGCATGTTCTCCTGCTCAAACGTGACGGTAACGCCCATGGTGTTGAACAGTTCACAGAGTTCGGACAGCTGCTTGTCGGTTGCGGCCGCATTCTTAACCAGCTGGGTTGCACCCTCGCCGAGCATAAGCGGCGTGTTCGGCATCACGCGGATCATCGCGGTGTCCGCGCCGAGCGCACCCTCCAGCTTGGCGAAGGTCACGCCTGCGGCAATGGATACGACAAGCGGCTTTTCTCCTTCAAATTTCGCCAGATTCGGCAGGATTTCGTCAAAATTCTGCGGCTTGACGGCCAGCAGCACGATCTCGCTTTCTGCGTAGACCTCGGTATAGTTACCCGTGACGGCGTAGCTCTTGGCTGCATGAGCGGCGCGTTTTTCCTCGCTGCGGTTGAACATCAGCACCTGCTCAGGCGCAAAACGGCCTGCGCGCACTGCGCCTTCCGCAATAGCGGTACCCATGTTGCCGGCACCGAGAACACCGAATTTGTATTTTTTCATGTCAATACACCTCGTTTATGGTTTGTTGTTTCATATATGCTTAAATGATAGAGGGCAGCCCGCTCTGCGGAAGGAATACTGCCGTTTCTTTCAAATTATGGCAGATAAAACGATCATATCCGATAAAAGATATTATAGCACAATGTACTTTTCCTGCAAACAGCTTGTGAAAAACTTTCGGATATGGTAAAATAGAAATAATTTTATTTCATTATGGCTGTCATTTCGGACAGTCTAAAAGATATTGTATGTAAGGGAGTAAAACACAAAACATGGAACAAAAAAAGAGAAGCAGCTTCTCCAGCCGAATTGGTTTCGTGCTGGCGGCGGCAGGCTCGGCGGTAGGTCTGGGCAACCTTTGGCGATTTCCCTATCTGGCGGCACGGTACGGCGGCGGTATTTTCCTGCTGGTGTACCTCATTCTCGCACTGACATTCGGCTTTTCGCTGATGATTACCGAGATTGCCATCGGACGAAAGACCCGTCTGTCCTGCATCGGTGCGTACAAGGCGCTCGATAAGCGGTTCGGATTCCTCGGCTGGCTGGCGGCGTTCGTGCCGTTCATCATCACGCCGTATTACTGTGTTATCGGCGGATGGGTTATGAAATACCTGTTCACCTTTATCAGCGGCAACGCACTTGAGGCGGCCGACAACGGCGGATTTTTCAGCAATTTCATTGGCTACGATGCGGGTTCGCTGCCCTCGACGATTTTCAGCTTCAACGGACCGACCCCGTGGTTCATCCTGTTCGTGCTGGCGACCACCATTGTCGTTATCTTCGGTGTTGAGAAGGGCATCGAGAAGGCAAGCCGTATCATGATGCCGATTCTCGCCATTCTGGCGATCGTTATCGCAATCTACTCGCTGACTATTCCGGGGGCACTGCAGGGCCTGAAATATTATATTCTGCCCGATTTCTCGCAGTTTTCGGTATCTACCGTGCTTGGCGCGATGGGACAGATGTTCTACTCGATGTCGCTGGCAATGGGTATTATGATCACCTACGGCTCCTATATGCAGAAGGAAAATCTGCTTGAGCACTCTGTCACCCAAATTGAGATTTTCGACACGCTGTTCGCGTTTGTGGCCGGTCTGATGATCATTCCGGCGGTTATCGCGTTTAACGGCGGCGATCCGTCTCAGGTAAACAGCGGTCCGGGTCTGATGTTCATCACTCTGCCGATGGTATTCGACTCCATGAAGTTTGGCACCATTATCGGCGCAGTATTCTTCCTGCTCGTGCTGTTTGCGGCGCTGACCTCCTCCATTTCGCTGATGGAAACACTGGTTTCCGTGCTGATGGACAAGGCACACATGAAGCGCAAGACGGCTACCATCGTTATTACGGCAAGCTGCCTGCTCATTGGCATGCTGTCCTGTCTTGGCTATGGTCCGTGGGCAACGATTACCGTTATTGGCATGCAGTTCCTCGACTTCTTTGACTTTATTTCCAACTCCGTGCTCATGCCGATCGTGGCGCTGCTCACCTGCATCCTGATTGGTCATGTAGTCGGCACCAAGGTCATCGCAAACGAGGTAAAGGAGGGCGCCGGTTCGTTCCACCGCGAAAAGCTGCACCGCGTTATGGTGCGCTGGGTGGCTCCGGTGATGCTGGCAGCGATCCTCGCTTCCGAGTTGGCAACCAAGGTATTCCACCTTTTCACAATTTAAAATCGCTCTCACAGGAGAAAACCAATGAAAACTGTAACCATTTACACGGATGGCGCGTGCTCGGGCAATCCGGGTCCCGGCGGCTGGGGTGCAATCCTGCAGTACGGCAAGGCGGAAAAGGAGCTTTCCGGCTCCGAGCCGTCCACCACGAACAACCGCATGGAGCTGCTCGGTGTAATTACCGCCCTCGAGACCCTCAAGAAGCCGTGCTCGGTCGATCTGTATTCGGACAGCAAATATGTTGTTGACGGCATTACCAAGGGCTGGGCCAAGGGCTGGCGTGCGCGCGGCTGGGTTAAAAGCGATAAGAAACCCGCAAAAAATCCGGAACTCTGGGGTCGTCTGCTCGATTTGCTGGATAAACACGAGGTGCGGTTCCATTGGGTCAAGGGTCACGCGGATAATCCATATAACAACCGCTGTGACGAGCTTGCCGTCGGCGAGTATCAGAAGTATAAGTAAAAGCAACACCTTCTTCACATTTGGTGAGGAAGGTGTTATTTTTTGCGTAAAAAGGTCTCTTTTACGCCGATATAGAGTAAAACTACACCGAAAGCACGCCGCAGCAGGTCGGTGTCCACTCTTGCGGCAAGCAGCGCCGCAAGGACCGAGGTCACCACGCCTGCCGGTACACAGCATTTGACCGCTTCCCTTTCGATGAGTCCGTTTTTGCGGTGCGAAATCAGCGCTGCAGGCGCACACGAGAGAAAATACAGCAGGTTGATGCCGCCCGCCTGATACTGCCCTGTCCCTTCAAAAAGCGTCAGATACAGCAGCAAAAGTGAGCCGCCGCCAATGCCGAAGCCGCTTAAAATACCGGTCAGCAGACCGATTGCGACCGCAAGTACCGCGCTCACAGCAACAGGACGGCACGGATGCCGCCGTAGAGAATCAGCACGCCGAATGCACGGCGCAGCCAGTCTGCCTTTACCCTGCCGAATAGCTTTCCGGCCAGCACGCCGCCTGCCGCGCCGCCGAGTAGATACGGCACCGCCTGCGCAATCGGCAGACCGCCCTTTAGCCAGTAAATCACCGCTGATACCGCGCACAGCGGGAAAATTACCGCGACTGAGGTCGCAAACGCGCGCTTCTGCTCCATGCCGCACCAGGAAATCAGCAGCGGTACAAGAAATAACCCGCCGCCTGCCCCGAAAAATCCGTTTGCTGCACCGGAAAGAGCACCGGTGACCGCATATTTTACTGAAATTTTCATAAAAGAAACCCTCCGGTGACAGTTTGCACCGAAGGGCTTGTTTTTATGTGTATTATTTGTCGGCTTCGCGCTCGCGTTCCTCTTCCTTTTTGAGCTTCTGCTCGTTGGCGTAAACACGGTTCTGCAGACGGCACAGTTCCTGTGCAAGCGGGTCCGGCAGGTTGATCTGGTCGAGCGCATACGCCGGAGACGGACCGACACGCTGACCGGCAATCTTGACGACGCGCGCCTTGATGCCGACAACCGTGGAATCCGGCGGAACCTCCTGCAGTACGACAGCATTCGCGCCGATACGGCTGTTGTCACCCACCTTGAACGGTCCGAGAACCTTCGCGCCGGTCGAAATGAGCACGTTGTTGCCGATGGTCGGGTGACGCTTGCCGGTGTCGTGACCGGTACCGCCGAGCGTTACACCGTGGTAAATCGTGCAGTCATCACCAATCTCGGCGGTTTCACCGATAACGATGCCCATGCCGTGGTCAATAAACAGGCGTTTGCCGATCTTGGCGCCCGGGTGGATCTCAATACCGGTCATATGCCGTGCAAACTGCGACAGTGCACGCGCAAGAAAGAAATGCTTGTGCTTGTACAGCCAATGCGCCTGACGGTGGTAAAACAGGGCATGAAAGCCCTGATAGAGCAAAACAACTTCCAATGTGGTGCGTGCTGCCGGGTCACGGTCCCGGATCGAGCGTGCATCCTCGAGCAATCCCTTAAAAATCATAGTATCCCTTCCAAACTTTAGGGGTATAAAGCAGTATATGCAATCGGAAGATAAAAGGTTCCGATTGCCGTTTATGATACTTGCATAAACGAACGATAGTATCATTATAGACTCTTTTCGGTGAAAATTCAAACACTACGTTGAATTCCGTGAAAAAAGTGGTATAATGTAAGAAGATTATGCTGAACGAGGTACGAAAATTATGAAAATTACTGTCATGGGACTGGGTTATATCGGCCTGCCGACGGCGATCACGCTGGCTGAGGCCGGTTTTGAGGTCTGCGGCTTTGACGTAAACAAAAATACCATCGAGACCCTGCAGGGTGGTCATATCCATATTGTAGAGCCGGGTCTGCAGGAAGCCTTTGAAAAGGCTGTTGCACACGGTCATCTGCATTTTTCCGAAGAGCTTGGCAAGTCCGATGTATTCTATATTTCGGTTCCGACGCCGTTTTTTAAGGACGAGAACGGCAGCCACAAGGCTGATTTGCGCTTTGTAGAGTCTGCAGGACGTATGGCAGGCAAGGTGCTCGAGCCGTCCAATCTGGTCATTCTGGAGTCCACCGTGCCGCCGCACACCTCCGAGATGCTCGCGCGCGTACTGAGCGAGGAATCCGGCATTCCGATGAATGAGATTCACGTTGCACATTGTCCGGAACGCGTTATCCCGGGCAACATGATGTACGAGCTGAAGAACAATGACCGCATCGTCGGCGCCCGCACGCCGGAGGCTGCTGAAATGGCGGCATCCATCTACGAAAAGGTGCTTGAGAAGGGTGTCGTTCACAAGACCGACGACCTGACCGCCGAAATGTGCAAGCTGACCGAGAATACCTTCCGTGATGTCAATATCGCTTACGCAAACGAGCTGTCCGTTATCTGCGACAAGATGGGCATTGACGTATTTGAGCTGATCAAGCTGGCAAACTGCCATCCGCGTGTTAACATCCTGACCCCGGGTGTCGGTGTTGGCGGCCACTGCATCGCAGTTGACCCGTGGTTTATCTACGAGCAGTTCCCGGCGGAGGCTAAGGTTATCCTTGCGGCACGCGAGCGCAACGAGAACAAGCCGCACTTCGTCGCTGACAAGGTTGTAGCAAAGATGAAGAAGGTAACCGACACGGTCGGCGTGCTTGGCTTGTCCTACAAGCCGGACGTTGACGATCTGCGTGAGTCGCCGTCCATCGAGCTGTGTCACATTCTGCAGGAAAAGGGCGTAAAGGTTATTGCGTGCGAGCCATTCGCCAAGGACACTGAGGTGCAGAACATCCCGAACGTATCGTTCGAGGAGGTTCTCAAGGCAGATTATCTGGTCATCACACTCGGTCACACACTGTTCAAGGAGAACAAGGACAAGATCGCAGAGAAGCCGTACTTCGACTGCGTTGGTCTGATGGAATAATTTCGCAAATAACAGAAAGCCGCCTGTCTGGGCGGCTTTCTGTTGTTTGAAGTAGGAATTAGTCGTTAGAAATGAGTGATTATGGGCGTTCTGCCGCTGAAATCCGGTTCATATAATGCGGAACAGGGGAGAGGTGGGATGCCGATGGACGATATCTTACAGGTAAATGAGCGGCTGCGCGGCCTGATATGGGGCGCGCCCATGCTGATTTTGCTGCTCGGCACCGGATTGTACTTCACGGCGGTGACCGGAGTTTTTCAGGTGCGGTACTGCATGCTCTGGCTGCGGAAAACACTGTTTTCCTGCTTTACCGGTGCTGCAAGACGGACAAGCGGCGGCGTTTCTCCGTTTGCGGCCATGTGCACTGCGCTTGCCGCGACGGTCGGCACGGGCAACATCGCCGGTGTGGCAACCGCGCTGACGCTCGGCGGTCCGGGCGCGGTATTCTGGCTGTGGGTAAGCGCATTTGTCGGCATGATGACCGCGTTCGCAGAGAACACGCTCGGCATGCTCTACCGTGAAAAGGGAAGCGACGGCAGCTGGCGCGGAGGAGCCATGCTGTACCTGAAAAACGGTCTGCGCAGTCCGCTATTGGCGGGAGCCTTTGCGCTGTTCTGCGTGCTGGCATCGTTCGGTATCGGCAACATGAGCCAGTGCAACTCAATCGCGCAGGGACTTTCCGGCTCGTTCGGCATACCGAGCGGGATCGTCGGTGCGGTGACAGCGGTTTTGCTCGGCGCGGTGCTGCTCGGCGGCCTTAAACGGCTGTCCCGCGTGACGGAAACGCTCGTACCGTTCATGGCGCTGTTCTACATGGGCGGTGCGGTCGTTGTGCTGTGGGTGCATCGGGCGGCGCTGCCGCAGGCGTTCGCGCAGATTTGCTCGATGGCGTTCGATACAAGGGCAGGCACGGGCGGCGTGCTCGGCTACGGCATGACGCAGGCCGTCCGGGCGGGTGTGTCGCGCGGCGTATTTTCAAATGAAGCCGGGTTGGGCTCATCCGTCATGGTACATGCTGCCGCAGACGCAAAGGAGCCGTGTGAACAGGGGATGTGGGCGGTGTTTGAGGTGTTCTTCGACACGATTGTGATGTGCAGCGTCACCGCGTTCGTCATTCTCACGAGCGGGGTATACGACGTAAGCCGCTACGCGCTCGCGTCCGGCACGCCTTTGCTTTCTCAGCTGACAACCGGTGCACAGCTTACCGCAGAGGCGTTCTCCACCGTATTCGGACGGTTCGGCGGGGGCTTCGTTGCGGTGTCGCTCGCGCTGTTTGCATTCTCGACCCTGCTCGGCTGGTCATATTACGGACAGCGTGCAGCGGCCTATTTGATGGGGGAGCGGGTGATTCCGGTCTACAAGGCGGCCTTTCTTCTGGCGGCGGTAGCGGGCTGCATGATGCGGCTTGAGCCGGTGTGGGCGCTCAGCGACACGTTCAACGGCCTGATGGCACTGCCTAATCTGGCGGGTGTGCTGGCGCTTCGGCGGCAGGTGATTGCGGAATGGTGTCGCTATAAACGCAATTTATGACGTTAAACCATTGCAAGTTGCACAAAAATATCTTTTCGGACGGAAAAAACCGGATTAGCACTTGTAAATCCGGTTAAATCCATATAAAATAGAATGGAATTGCGGACACGATTTGTCTGCGTATAAGGGGGAAATAAGGAATGGACATTACGGCAACTGTCTGGACATTGCTGCCGCCGATCATTGCAATCGCGCTTGCGCTGATTACGAAGGAGGTTTACTCCTCACTGATGATTGGTATTCTTTCGGGTGCGCTGCTCTATACGGGCTTCCATCCGCTGAAGGCTGTCGAGACGACTTTCACCATCATGGGCAGTAAATTGGGAGATAATATCAATATTTGTATCTTCCTTGTATTGCTCGGTATTCTGGTTTCGCTGATCACAAAATCGGGCGCGTCACGCGCATACGGTGAGTGGGCGGTCAAAACCATTCGCAGCCGGCGCGGCGCGTCGTTTGCGACCTCGTTCCTCGGAATGTTCATTTTCGTGGACGATTATTTCAACTGCCTCACCGTCGGCACGGTCATGCGTCCGGTGACGGACAAGTACAGCATTTCCCGGGCAAAGCTGGCGTACATCATTGATGCTACCGCCGCTCCGGTCTGCATTATCGCTCCGATTTCCTCGTGGGCGGCTGCAGTCGGCTCGTCTCTGCCGGAATCGAGCACGATGGACGGCTTCTCGCTGTTCCTCAAGACCATCCCGATGAATCTGTACGCGCTGCTGACGCTCGCGTTCCTCATCTGGCTGATGGCGGCGGACTTCGACTTTGGTGTGATGAAAAAGTACGAGCTTGCACACAAGGATGACGATCTCTCTCTGATTGAGGAGACCCACGTTGTAGCCGGCTCGGGCAAGGTTTACGACCTGATCCTGCCGATCAGCGTACTGATCGTGCTCTGCATTGCAGGCATGCTGTACACCGGCGGCATTCTGGACGGCGCAAACGTTGTTGAGGCGTTCGCAAACTGCGATTCTTCCACCGCACTGGTGCTCGGCTCGTTCTTTACGCTGCTGTTCACCTTTGTGCTGTACATTCCGCGCAAGGTGCTGTCCTTCGGTCAGTTCTGCGAGGCGTTTACCGAGGGCTTCAAGGCAATGGTTCCGGCCATCCTCATCCTGACGCTCGCGTGGACGCTGTCCGGTGTGTGCCGCGACGAGTACCTCAACATCGGCGGCTTCGTATCTTCTGTGGTGAATGCGGAATCCACCATCGGTATGTTCATGCCGGCGGTATTCTTCCTCATCGCGCTCGGTCTGGCCTTTGCGACCGGTACCTCCTGGGGCACGTTCAGCATCCTGATCCCGATTGCTATTGCGGTATTTGGCGATGCACCGTCCACCATGCTGGTCATGACCGTGGCAGCCTGCCTGTCCGGTGCGGTCTGCGGCGACCACATCTCGCCGATTTCGGATACGACCATCCTCGCATCCGCGGGTGCACAGTGCAACCATATTGATCACGTTTCCACGCAGATGCCGTACGCGCTGATGATCGCGGCGATGAGCTTTGTCGGCTTCCTCGTCGGCGGTGTGACCGGAAACGGCATTCTGGCGCTTGGCGTAGGTGTGGTACTGCTGGTGCTCACTATTGCGGTTATTACCGCACGTCAGAAGAAAAAGGCGTAACAACGTCAATTAAAGTCGTAAAATTATGCTCTCCCTTCGGGGAGAGCATAAAATTGCAATAAACCCCATTTTATCCGGTCAAAACTGGATAAGCAGACTCCCGAAAGAAGGTATCCCATTTGACCACTGACCTTACCGTCGGAAAACCGTCGCAGAAGCTGTTCTGGTTCTCGATTCCGCTGCTGCTCAGCGTCGCGTTCCAGCAGCTGTACCAGATGGCTGACTCCATCATCGTAGGCCGTTTTGCCGAAACTGTAGAAGCCGGTGAGCTGGCGCTGGCCGCCGTCGGCGCCAGCTATCCGATCACACAGCTGTTCGTTGCGGTCGCAACCGGTATCAACATCGGTACCGGCGTGCTTGTCTCGCAGCTGTTCGGCGCAAAGCGCTATCTGCGCATGAAGACCGCCATCTCGACCGCACTGCTCACCACCACGGCGGTAGCGCTGCTGCTGACGCTGATCGGCGCTGTCGGCACGACGGGCATTATGAATGCGCTGTCCACGCCGGAGAATATCTTTGCGGACGGCTCACTGTATCTGCGCGTGTATGTGTTCGGTCTGCTGTTCCTGTTTATCTATAACGTGTGTACGGGTATCTTCAATGCCATGGGCGACAGCCGAACGCCGCTGATCCTGCTTGTGCTGTCCTCGGTCGGCAATGTCATTCTGGATATGGTATTTGTTGCCGGTTTGCACTGGGGCGTTGCAGGCGTTGCATGGGCGACGTTTATCGCGCAGGGCGCGTCCGGTATTCTGGCGTTTGTGCTGCTGCTGCGCCGTGTGCGCTCGTTTGATACGGGCAACCATTTCGTGCTGTTCGCGCCCGAAATGCTGCGCCGCCTGACCAACTACGCCGTGCCGTCTATCGCACAGCAGAGCTTCGTATCGGTCGGCAATGTTGTCATCCAGTATTACATCAACCTGTGCGGTGCGACCGTTATCGCGGGCTTCTCGGCGGCAAACCGCGTCAACCAGTTTGCGCTGACCTGCTGTATGTCGTTCGCTTCGGGTCTGTCGAGCTACGTTGCGCAGAATATCGGCGCCCGCAAGATGGACCGCATCGGTCCGGGTCTCAAATGGGGTGCGGTGTATTCGCTCGGCCTGTCCGTGGTGTTTATGGCGATCTATCTGCCGTTTGCGAACAAGATCATCAGCCTGTTCGTTCCGGCGGGCAGTGCTTCCGGTGTTATTGATGTCGCACGAGGCTACCTGTTCACGGTCGTACCGTTCTATCTGGTCGTATGCACCAAGTTCGTATGCGACAGCGTCCTGCGCGGCGCCGGCGCAATGCGTCCGTTCATGGTAACGACGTTCTCCGACCTGATTATCCGCGTGGTGCTGTCCATTGCACTGTTCTATGTGGTCGGCAATGAGCACGGTATCTGGCTCAGCTGGCCGATCGGCTGGTTCCTCGGCTCGGGTCTGTCGGTGTTCTTCTATAAGTCCGGCGCATGGAAAAAGAATCTGCCTACATTCTAACCGGCCGTAAAATTGTAAATGAAAGGGTTTCCCATCGGGAAACCTTTTTTCATGCCTGTTTATTAAGAATCTGCATAACGACACGGCTGACAATTTCTCGCTTTAGGGCAGGGCCTTTCTGCATTTCGTTCCCACAAAACTGCATTTCGTGAAAAAGACGTTCCGGCTGATCGAAAATCTGCTATGGTATAAGCACAGCAGATAACACGGAAGAAGCGGACAGCACTGTCGAGTAACGGCTTCAATACCGGCTGGCGAATTGCAAGGTCGCAGCTTCCGCAATATGAAGAACAACTCCTCATAATTGAGATACCCCGCCGGATGGAAAGCGAGTATAATTCCGTTCGGCGGGGTGCTGTTTTGCACGGAAAAAACGAGGCGCGCATGCCGTTCACAGGGATGGTGGGTTTTGAAATTGCGTGACGATTGCGGCTCTGTGTGATATGATGGAGAAAAACAGCAGGAGGCGTTTGGGTGAGGATACTTTTTATCTGCCACGGCAACATATGCCGCAGTCCGATGGCAGAATATATCATGAAGGAATTGGTAAAGCGAGAAGACGTCGCGGATGACTGGGAGATTGAATCGGCGGCTGTCAGCCGTGAGGAGATCGGCAATCCGGTGTATCCGCCGGCGCGGCGCAAGCTGCTTGAACAGGGAATCCCGTGCGGCCATCATGCGGCGCGGCAGATGACACGCGCGGATTATGACCGATTTGATCTGCTGATTGGCATGGACCGGTCGAATCTGCACACCATGCAGCGCATTTGCGGCGGCGATCCGGACGGCAAGCTGCATTTGCTGCTGGATTTTACCGACCGACAGGGCGAAGAGGTCGCTGATCCGTGGTATACCGGCGATTTTGATGCCGTGTGGGAGGATTTGCTGGAAGGGTGTCAGGCGCTGCTGAGGGAATATAGGTAAGAAAAAAGGAAACCCGGGTGGGTTTCCTTTTTTTCTTACTTAGACACCGAAGGTTCTCCGGTAAATCCCGGAATGGTGATTTTCAGAGTCAAATTAGAAGTGGTATTTGTGCCAACAAATACTACATTATAAGTTGTGGACCAAAGTTCACTGGGAAAACACATTGCAATAGTCTGGTTATCGGCATCAATGCGATATGTTTTTGTAGATAAGCGGTCTCCGCCAACTTTATATTCCGAACCATCAACCGTAATGGTGTCAAGCTGTCTCAGCCACTCTGCGGCGTCGGAAAATGTCAGAAGGTAATATTGATTGCCAGAAGAATCTTGAGTTTTTTCAATCGTCGGCAGTTCGGTCGGTGCTGTTACCGCAGAGCCGCCGGAACTACTCGAATCACCAACCGTCAGCGTATACTCTACATCAGTATAGCCATCTGCGGTGAGTTTGATGTTGTAAGTGCCTGCTGCAAATGCGGGCAAGTCCAGAGAGTCATAATCCGAGATAGAGCCACCGGTAGCGGCAGCTTCAGCGGCATACAGGCGATATTTACCTTCGGTAACAGCGCCAGTGCTATAGCTCATTGGATCGAACTTTTCGCCATTAATCGTAACGGTAACTGCTTTCAGGTAAGCAGCCAAATCAAATTTTGGATCAGACGTATTAGTAAAGCTGAGACGATAAAAAGAATAAGCTGTGCCGTAGAAATCAGAATCCGTTTTCTTTTCAGCACTGGAAACCGTCGGTGCGGATTTTGCAGCTTCCGCAGGTTTTGCATTAACCGTAAACTTTGCCGTCAGCGGCTCACCATAGTACTTTGCCGAAATAGCAACCGTATGCTCACCGGACGGTACGTTATACAGAGAGATGGTTTTGTTATCCTTGCCGATTACATAATAAGCCGTTTCGGAACCGTAACCGTAATATCCGTAAGTACCGATGTCCGTTTTGTCATCCAGCTTAACAGATGCCAGATTCTTGAGGAAATCACCGTTCGAGCCATCTACCGTGAATACGACGACCGGCTTGCCCGATTCGGTAGTCTCGGCAACCGACAGAGAAAGGTTTTTCTCTAGCTGCTTTGCAACGGTCAGTGTCAGGCGCACCTTCTGGAAGGTATCGACCTGCAGCGTCAGCGCGTTATCGCCCAGCTTGAGCTTTTCAGCCGGAATGGTGATGGTGTTCTTCTCGGCGTCGATGGAGTATGCATCCTTGCTCAGCGCCGAGGTGGTGTTGAGGTAAAGCTGGCTGTCGGCATTCTCTTTCAGTTTTTCCAGATATGCCGCTGCCTTGCTGCCGGAAACGAGCAGAACTGCGTCCTCGCCCTCATTTACTTCGTTGATGGACTGGTAGCTTGTCTGACCGTCCTTGGTCACTTCCTTGACCAGAGTCAGGTCGGGAGCTGCGGAAGAGGACGCATTGCTGAACGAAGTCGTTTCGCCGAGCAGATTATCCTCCAGCACCTTCTTTACCGCATACGGACGGTTGCGTGTGGTTTCTGCGTTCTCAGAGGTGACATACTCCGCAAAGGTGAGCAGCTTGTCCTCGGTGCGCGCGGTATTTGCGGCAGCGAAGAAGCCTGCGCTGGTGTAAACCTTATCTGCGCCTTCATAATAAACCGCGTCATGGAACATATTGTCCCAGCGCTCGGAGATAGCGGCTGCATTGGCGTTGTCCAGACCCAGCTTTTCCACGATCTTCGCGTTGGTCAGCAGGTCGGCGCTGAATACCAGATTTGCGTTCATGGTGTTGCTGCCGCCTTCAGAACCGGAATCCGAGGAGGCACCGCCGCCGCCGCTGGTCGCTGCGGAAAGCGCGTCTACGCCTGCCGCTGCGGCACGCGCCGCCGGAGAAACCGACTGCTTATCTGCACCGTAGGCATAGAAGGTCTGGGAGAACGACTTGAAGCCGTTCGCGTAGATGGTCAGCGTATACTTTCCGCTGTGCGTCAGATGGTTGGTAGTATCGTTATACAGCACGAAGGTATCGCCGATGAGATACCAGTCGTCAAACTTATTGAGCACCTGTACCTCGGAATCGCCCGCATACTGCAGTTCTACGCGGTAAATCGGCTGGGTGATGCCGTACAGCATATCCTTCACCGTAAAATGCGTGTTCACGCCGCTGTATGCGCCGGTATCGCTCAGCACCAGAGACGGCGTTTTCTCGTTTACCACATGGATCGGGAACAGCTCGGCATTGCCGTTCGATACCACGCGCAGCTTGTAGCGACCGTTCGAGAAGAAGTTCGACTGACCGAGTGGGACAGTGATGCACGCAACGGTAGCGCCGTCAACACCGTGCGGCAGCGCCTTGTTGAGGCTCCACTTCAAATTGCTATTGAGCACGCTGTTACTTTCATCGTCCTGCACGAGTACAACGCTCGTAATGCCGTCCACAAACGCCTTTTCCGCGTCGGTGCCGTTGGCATAGTTGAACATAAGCTGTACTTCGCCGGAAACTTGATAGAGATTATCGTCGGATTCGCTTAGAACGGCGTCCGGAGAGTAGAAACGTACCGAATTGGAGGCAGTTTTCAGGTCAATGGTTGTGTGGGTCGGATTATAGCGTACCTTACCGGCGGCGTCCTTGTTGGTCTGGTGATAATCCCAGACGTAAACCGGACCGTTTGCAAGGAAGTAGTAATCGACTGGTACACCGGAAACGGTCGGCTTTACCGTGTTCTTGCCGCCGAGGCTGACGGTCTGGGTCTTGCCGGTGGTCTTATTGGTAACGGTCAGCGTGCTCGGGTCGAGTACGGTGGACTGCCACTTGACAATGCTGCCGTCGGTGGAAACCTTGGAGCAGCCGGCGTTGATTTCGGTGCCGTCAACGGTCAGTGTGCAGTTATCCAGCGTGTTGCCGTCCTCAAAGCGGACAACAACGAACTGACCCAGTGCGCCGAGCTGAACGGTGTTCATGTCGATGAGCTTGGTCTGCTCGGGTACGACCAGACTCTGCTGTGCAACCGAACCACCAGAGGACGAACCGCCGCCGGAAGAGGAGCCGCCGCCGGACGAACCACCCGAAGACGCACCGCCGGAAGCTGCCGCGCCGACCGTCTCGGTTTTGCCTGCGGCAACCGATTTATTGCCTGCCTTGACGCCGGAAACGCCGTTTGCGGCAGTAACCTTGGTGCCGGAGGTAGAAACGGTGACGTTATCGGCGTTCGCCTGCACCGCGCCGACCTTGCCCGAGCCGGTGATCTTTGCACCGTCGGCAACAACGGTGATGCTGTCAACTGAGCCGGAAACCGCAATGTCGGTATTGGCGATAATGCCCTTTCCGGCCTTGGTGTCCTTAAAGGTTACACCGCTTTCGCCGCCGCGCAGTACAATGCGGCCGGCAACAGTAACACCCGTCAGGTCGATTCTGCTGACGCCGTCTGCAATGATGAGGTCGCCGTTGATGGTCTTGCCAGACAGGGAAACGCCGTTTTCACGCACAATAACGCTGCCGTCCACCGTGGCAGACAGAGAATCGTCTGCATCGGCGTAGGTGCTGGCCATTTCACTGATGACCTTGGCAAATTCCGCACGGGTGATGCTGGTTTTCGGGTTCAGCTTACCATTTGCACCGTTGACATAGCCGTTTTCGATCAATGCAGCTACACTGCTTTGTGCCCATGCAGAGACCGAAGCACCATCGGTGTAATTGTTCAGAACGGACGTATCGCCGCTTTCAAGTGCAAATGCACGCGCGAGGACAACAAAAGCTTCTTCACGGGTGATCGGCGCTTCGGGATTCAGTTTGCCGTTTGCACCCTGAAATGTGCGCATGGCAACGGCCAGTTCGAGATCATTATAATACCATGCGGAAGTGTTTGCATCGCTGTAAACCGACAGGTCAGCTGTTTTGCGAGCGGCAAAGGCACGGTTGACGATAGCAGCCATCTGGGCACGGATCAGCAGGCCGGAGCTGTTAATCTGGCCGTTTGAGCCGTTCAGCAGGCCGTTCTGTACAGCGCTGCGCAGTCCGGCTGCGGACCAGTCGGTTGGGAAATCGGTAAAATCTTCAGGCGAGGCAGCGAATGCATTCGCTGGCAGGAGCATAGCTCCGGCCAAAAGCATCGCAAGGGTACGTTTTTTGTTCAAGTATATTTTCCTCCTTGCTGTTAGACTGGGCTAACCATACCAGTAAAAATTTTCCTTTCCATAGGAAAGGAGCGTGATCACAGTGAGTTATCAAATGCTAACTGATAAGTGGGTAATAAGATACCATAAAGATTTTATGTTGTCAAATCCTGATATTTACATAAAAGAACGGCCGTATCACATAAACAACACAAAAGTACACAAAATCCTGCAATGAGTTAGAATAAGCTAACTCCAAACGTGGTTTTTAATAAAAGAAAAATTTTTTGTATGTGCGATATATATTGCATACAGCGGAAAAGACACAAAGTAGCGCACAATTTCCGCGGAAATATTAAAAATATGGTATAAAAGTTAGTAATATGTGATAAAGATTACAACCGAATATTGAAATATCCTCGGAAAGATGGTGTGCTGCATTATTTCCGCGATTGTCGGTGTACAGCGGCAGGTGGTGTTTTATTTTCAGGACATTTGGACAGGAGGAATATATAATATAGGTATATATAGAGTGTACAAATTTCCTGTAAATTTTTTTTGAAAAAGTTGAAGAAAAGTGTTGACATTAGGCGCATACTGCGGTATACTAAATAAGCTGTCAGCAATAGTTGATGAGCTGAAAAAGTTCAGAAACAAGCGCAAAACAGCAGATTGTACCTTGTAAATTAAACAACGATGTGC